>JANXXR010000419.1 GCA_025350525.1 Deltaproteobacteria bacterium | reverse complement strand
GCCGCTGCTCCTGCCCACCCTTTTCACTCAGCGTCACGCTCAACGGCATGGGGGCTCCGAAGGGCAGTCGATAGTCGATAGTTGATAGTTCATAGTCTTCGCAACCCCACTATTCTTACTATCAACTGCCAGCTATCAACTCACCGGCTTTCAATCGAAGATGCTGAAGTTCACCGTCTCCGCCGCGTCCTTGTACAGCTTGCGCGCGTCCTGGATCAGCTCCTTCACCCGGTCGCTGCCCGGCGAGACCACCCGCGGCGTGACGTAGATGGCCAGCTCGGTCTTCTTGTCGATGAAGTTCCGGCTCTTGAAGAGCTCGCCGATGATGGGGATGTGCCCGAGCAGCGGGACCTTGGAAACCTCCTTGTCCTCGTTGTAGTTGAAGAGCCCGGAGAGGATGATGGTCTCGCCGTCCTTCACAGTCACGTTGGTCTTGACGTCGCGGAGGCGGAAGCCGGGCACCTCGAAGCCGTTGGCGCGGATGGAGATGCTGCGGTCGATGTCGCTCACCTCGGCGTAGATCTCGGTGCCGATGTTGCCGCTGCGGTCGGCGGTGGGCGTGATGTTCAAGACGATGCCGAACTTCTTCCACTCGACCGCGAAGGTGTTCTGGGTGACGAGCAGCAGCGGGATCTCGCCGCCGGCCACGAACTCCGCCTTCTCGCCGCTGGCGCAGACCAGCTTGGGCTGCGAGAGCACGCGGACGAAGCCGTAGTCGAAGCGCGCGCCGATGGAGAAGTCGCTGGCGGCGCTGGCGCCCAGCGTGAAGGTTCCCGACTTGTTGGCCCCCGCTTCCGAGAGGCCCGGCAGCGGCTGCACGATGTTGACGCTGGCGCTGGCGCCGTCGCCGATGGAGACCAGCTGCAGGGGCGGCTTGATGCCCACCAGCTTGTTCTGGCCATAGGAGACCTCGACGAAGTCCACCTCGACCAGCACCATCTTCTTCAGGCCGACCGAGACCATGTTCTCGGCCCGCTCGCCCACCGCCTTGGTGACGAGGTCGAGCCGCTTCATGTCCTCGGCGGAATCGACCCAGCCTTCGAGGAAGAGCGTGGAACCGATGACGTTGGCCTGCACGCCCTTGAGCCCGTTCTTCTGGTAGGCCTTGTTGAGCGACTCGGCGGCCAGCTTCTTGGCGTTGCCGCTCGGCCGCACGAAGGACTTCACGCTCGGGTAGAGCTGGGTGACCTGCTGCACGCGCTCGTAGTCGTCGGTGGTGATGGTCTCGCCGTCGAGGTAGACGCGGTCGCCGACCACGCGGATCTGGATGCCCTCGCGGTCGCCCAGAAGCGCGCGCACCTCGCTGACCACCTCCTTCGGGTCCTGCTTGCGCACCACGATGACGTAGCTGAGCCGCGTGTCGTTGTTGCGCCAGACCAAAAGCGAGGTCCGCCCTTCGCCGACGCCGGTGACGAGCCGCTCGTTGCCGCCGCCCACCTGCTTGACGTCGGCCACGTCGGGCTCGCCGATGGCGACGCGGGCGACGTTGGACACCTGGATGACCTTCTGCTGGCCGACGCCGAGGCTGATGGTGCCGCCCTCGGACTGCGCGCGGGCCTGCGAAGCACAGAGGAGGAGCAGCGCGGCGGCGAGAGTTGGACGCATAGGTGCGCGCACTGTAGCAAAAGAAGGATTGGGGGCTATCGGTCAGGTGAGGCAGGCTTCAGGCCTCAGGCTTTTGCCGAGGCCCCAGCTAGAAGAGGGCGCTTCCCCAGAGGAAGGCGGCCATTGTTCCGGCGGCGATGGCGACGCCGTAGGGGACGTATTTGGGGCGCGCGCGACCGCGGGCCTTGGAGATCAGCATCCACAGCGCCGACTGCAGGCCGCCGGCGAAGGCGACGTAGAGGAGAACCGCCAGCGCGAAAGGCCAGCCGGCGGCAGCGCCCGAGACGGCGCCGCAGACCGCCATCAGCTTGACGTCTCCCGCGCCCATCCACCCGCGCAGCATCATCAGTGCGAAGGGCCCGGCGCAGACCAGGATGCCGAGCGCGGCATCGGCCAAGAGCGAAAGTCCTCCCAGCCAGAGCACGCAGGCGCAGACGATGACCAGCGCCGGCAACGTCACCACATTGAGGATGAGCCGCCTGCGCAAGTCGGTGACGACGGAAATCACCAAGGCGACCGCGAGCACAACCAGCGCAACCTTTGCCTGCCAGGGTGCGGCGAGCAGCTCGTCCAACTAGCTCGCCAGCGGCTTCGGGCCTGAAGCCCGATGCCTGAGGCCTGGGGCCCCCTCTACCGGAAGGTGCAAGAGATCTTCTCCGAGCAGATGAAATACTCATCCCCCTCCTGCACCTGCCGCCGGCTGATGCGGCGCTTGTCGAACCAGGTGCCGTTCGAGCTGCCCAGGTCCTCGATGAACCAGACGTTGCCCTCGCGGGTGATGGCGGCGTGCTCGCGGCTGACCTTGCCGGAGTTGATGATCAGGTCGCAGTGCTTGCCGCGGCCGATGAGGAAGCGCTCCTTGACGACGCGGTCCAACTCGCGGCCGTCGGCGAGGAGCACCAGCATGCGGCCGCCAGGGGTCTGCGTGCCGGGGTCGCTGACCTCTTCGCGATGCGCGGCCACCATGGCCGAGGACGACTTCATGCCCCCGAGCGCGGCGGCGATGTTGGGCAGGTCCATCGAGGTGGCCTGCGCCTCCTCGCCCAGGAGCGAGTCGTCCACCTCCACCGGCGAGGACTCGGAGCGGGGCGTCGGCGGCATCACCGGCGGCGGGCTTCCGCCCTTTTGCGAGGGCATGTTGCTGCCCGCCAACTGCTGCGCGATCTCGGCGACGCGGTCGGGATTTCCCTGCTGCCGCGCCGGGCGCTCGTCGGGGACCGCCATCAAGGTGGGGGGACCCGCGGGCGCGGGGCGCGGCCGGCTCGACTCCCGGGCCGGAGCAGGCGGGGGCTGCGAGATGCCCAGCCTGGCCAGGTCGGCGGGGACGAGGAAGCCATTGAGCCGCGCGAAGGTGTAGAGCGCCTGGTTGATGAGCGCGTCCCTGTCGCTGCCCATCTCCACGGCCATGGTGGAGAAGGTCTCCCAGAGATGGTCCGCGACGTGGAGCGTGCGGGGGGTCTTGGCGCGGTCGTCGGTCATGGCCCTTCACGGAGGCTGGAGAGGCGAGCCGTCACACTGAACTCGTCTCCAGCTTATCCGGAAAGGCGCCTGCTTTCCAGACCTACCTGTAGGACACGACGCCGTAGGGGTCGGAGTCGAGCACGGTGACGTCGGCCTGCAGCACCTCGTTGGCCCCGGTCACCGAGCTGAAGACGAGCTGCGGATAGCGCGGCGAGCTGTAGCCCAGCACCGAGGTGGCGAAGCCCTGCGGCGCGTTGAAGTCTCGGAAGGGCTTGGGGGCCACGCCCTGCAGCGCGACTGTGAAGGACCAGGCGTTGCCCAGCTGGACGGGGTCGGGGCCGTCCAGCTGGAAGGCCACCGCGACGTTGTCGGTGACGAGCGGCGCCGGGATGACGTCGTCGAGGGGATAGTCGTACCGCCGCTCCCTGGCCACGAACTGCATGCCCGCCTGGGCCCGCCCCCGCACGACGAAGCCGTCGTAGACCAGCCAGGGACGCGCGCCCGCCGCCCGCACCGACGCCACCACGCCCAGCCCGGTGGGGCAGGCGGAGAGGAAGTCGAAGGCCCGCACCGTGCCGGTGGGCTGCAGCGGAGCGAGCTCGAGCGTGTCGGGCGCGGGGATGGAGAGGATGTTCAGCTCGAAGCGCGAGAAGGCCGCCTCGCTGCTGACCAGCGTGGTGCAGGAGACCGGCGCATCGGCGGGGGCCAAGTAGCTGGGGAAGCTGACCGTGTCGCCCACCTGGAGCTGCAGCGCGGGGTCGGTCATCCAGCGCGTCAGGCTGAGGCCGGGGAGTTTCAGGAGGATAGTGCCCGTGCCGCTGGCGGAGAGGGCGCCATTGCGGGTCTCGAGGCCCGGGAAGGGCCCATGCCAGACCACGCGCCAGTTGGCGGCGCGCGAGACGCCGGCGGTCAGCCAGCCGGTGTTCGGGTGATCGGGGGTCGGGGCGAGGAAGGTCAACTTTGGCACGTTCGTGCCGCTGGTGGTGAACTCCAGGGTGGCCGACGACACCGTCGGAGCCTGCGTCGCCGTCGGGGAGTAGGTGCTGTTGACGAAGCGGCGCTTGAGCACGTCGATGAAGTAGCCGGCGCCGTCGGTGCTGGTGGCGCTGGCCAAAAGGCCGTAGCGGAGCGTCGAGGTGGCGGTGGAGAAGCCGATGAAGACCGGCGTGCAGGAGGCGTTGGGACAGTTCTTGTCGGTGGGGTTGGAGCGCAGGAAGGCGACTTCGCGCGGCAGGCCGGGGGTGGCGATGGGCTCCATCGGCTGCAGGCCCGGCGTCGGATCGAACACCGACGCGGGCGGCGCGGGGACGATGAGCTTGTCGGCGGCGCGGGCGATGAGGATGCCGCCGGGGTCGAGGTCGGTGCCGCCGTCCGGGGAGCCGGGGCGGGGATCGAGCACCATCATCACCAGTTCGCCGGCGGGATGGGGCGCGGGGGGGCCGCCAGCGTCGGTGACGCCGCCGTCCGCCGCCGCCACCGGGAGCGCTTCGATCCAGGGCGGGCTCACCGCCACCGAGCGGGCGGGGCGTCCTCCGGCGGGGATGCGAGCCACGGCGCAGGCCGCGGGCGTTGCCGAAGGGACAGGGAAGCCGAGCTTGAGCACCGAGACGACGCCGTCTCCCGCGCCGTCGGCGATGTAGACGCGATCGCCGGAGCCCGGCACCACCGCGAGCTTGCGCGGCACCACCGGGTCGAGCGTGCACTGCCCGACCACCACCGGAAGCATGGCCGCGCCCTGGGCGTCGACGCCCACCTGCAGCATGAGCAGCTCGGCCTTGACGGCGCCCTGCGCGACGGTGGCGACGAAGGCGGTGGCGGTCTGCCCGGGCGCCATGCCCACCTCCAGGTTGGCCGCGTCCAGGAGCGTCTCCGCCACCACGTCGACGCCGGGCGAGTCGAGCTGCAGGGCCAGCACCTTGGACGGCGTGGCGGTGACGCCGCCGTCGAGGACCGTGTGGTGCGCGGACTCGACCAGGTTGCGCGCATCGACCACGCGGAGCTGGTCGTCGGCGCCGACCGCCAGCACCACTCCGGTGGGGCTGCCGTCGGGCCGCGAGAGCCGCACGCCCGCCAGCCGGCGCGGCCGGTCGCCGGTCTCGATGGTGGCCGGAAAGACGCGGATGGGCGCGGGCACGAACTGGAGGTTCTCGGCCCGCGGGCAAGTGTCCACCGCGGCGCCGCCGTCGGGCAGCGGGGTGCCGCCGTCGAGCGGCGAGAGGCAGATCTGGAGCGCGCGCAGGTTGTCGCGGCCTTCGTTGGCGATGAAGAGCAGGTCGCGGTCGCCGCCGGAGGTGATGGCGAGGCCGCTGGGCGCCGCGAACTCGCCGGTGGCCACCGGCGTGGCGTTGCTGCCGCAGGCGGCGACCGCGAGCGCGAGGACGAGGAGGCGCTTCATGGGCAGGTCCCCACCCGGCCCCGCAGCGAGCTCTTCCAGGGCGTGTCGAGCGGCACCTCGAGCAGCGAGACCTTGCAGCCCTTGAAGACGGTGACGGCCAGCTGCGCGGCAGCGGCGGTGGTGGCGGTGGCCGCGCTGGTGCCGAGCAGCCGCGCGGTGAAGGGCGAGTCGCCCAGGTTCTCGACCTGACCGACGATCTGCTGCGTGCCGGTATCGTAGAGGGTGAGGGCGCCGATCTTCTCGGCGATGATGCCCAGCAGATCGGCGCCGCCCGGCCGCGGAATCCGCACGATGTCGGAGGGCCCGATGGGCAGCGGCACCACGCGACGGATGCGCGGCGGCACGCTGGGCTGCGGCGGCAGCTCCACCTGGACGAGGACGTCGGGATTCTTCATGGTGGCCCAGAGGGTGGCGGGGACCTGCGTCACCGGATCGGGGTCGGCGAGCAGGAGCGCGGTGGTCTCGATGCTGAGGACGTCGCCGTAGAGATCGTAGAGCTGCACGATGCCGGACTGCTTCGAGTCCACGTCGAGGAAGCGGAGGAAGTTGTTGCCGAGGCCGGTGCAGCGCCCGGTGCCGGGCTCCGCCGCGCCGGTGCCCGAGAAGCGCTGGAAGCAGCCGCTGCTGATCAGCTCGCGCCGGGTCGGATCGAAGAGCATGGGGCCCACCGCCGAGCCGATGGTGCGATCGAAGGCGGTGCCCGAGAACATGGTGAAGAGCGCCTGGGTGGGGTCGGCCATGGCGAGCGCGACCACCACGCTGCTGGTGCGAAGCGGGCTGAGCTGGTCTACGCGCGGGGTCATCGAGGCGACGTAGAGAACCCTGCCGGCGCTGGAGTCGCCGGGAACGATCGAGTAGGGACCAAAGACGCCGCTGCCGGTCAGGTCGATGCCCTTGCGGCAGTCGGTGGCGGAGACGCCGGCGTTGGGCGCGCAGGCGAGCGAGAGGTCGGGCTTGACGGTGACGGCGTTGAGCCTGCCGGTGTCGCGCGAGCCGGTGAAGGCGGTGGTGCCGGAATCGTTGAGCGCCACCGGGCCGGCGTAGTTGCCGATGATGACCGCGCCGCCGAAGACGTCGTCGGGGTGCGTGCTGACGTCGTCGTCGCAGGGGCCGGGTTTGAAGTTGAGCGCGACTTCGGGTGGCGCGGACTTCTGGCACTCGAGCTTCTTGGCGAAGAAGGCGTCCAGGTACGACTTCTTGATGCTGACCAGCGACCCGCCGTCGTAGGCGTGGTTGAAGTTGCCGTTGGCGACCAGCAGCGACCCGTCGGGCAGCACGGCGAGGCCGGTGGGGAAGAAGAGCCGCGTCGGGCCGCGGCCCTCGGGGCCGAAGGGCGGCGGCAGGAACTCCGGCGGCGAGCCGCAGGAGAGGGCGAGCAGCGCAGCCAGGCAGACTGCGCCGGCGGCTGGTTTTTTGGCCTGCAAGGTGATCATGCGAGCGGCCTTGTTAGGGCTACCTGCTCGCGCGGTCAAGACGATTTCGTCAGCTGCAGCCTGGAGAAGTCGGCGAGCGGCGCGAAGACTTCGTGCAGCGCGCGCAGCAGGGCGAGCCGGTTGTCGCGCTGGGCGGGGTCCGGATCCATCACCATCACCTCGTCGAAGAACTGATCGACCTCGGGCCGCAGGCTGGCCAGCGCGGCGTAGGCGTCGGCGTACTCCTCCGTCTCCTCGAAGGCGCGGGAGACCTGCTTGCGGCTGCGCTCCAGCGCGGCGAGGAGCGCCTGCTCGGCAGGCGTGCGCAAAAGCTCCTTCTGCAGGCCGACGGCCGCGATCTTCTTCTGCGCCGCCTGCGAGAGGATGTTGGCGATGCGCTTGAAAGCCGCCGCGGTGGCCTCGAACTGGGCCTGGCTCTTCTCCCGCACCGCATGCAGCGCGAGCAGCCGCTTCTCCAGCGCCACCAGCTCGTGCGCGCCCGTATGCAGCACCGCCTGGATCGAGTCGGGCTGCGCGCGATCGCGGAGCTGCACTTCCAGCCGGCCGAGGAGAAAGCCCCAGATCTTCTCCAGCAGCGCCGGCTCCTGCGAGACCTTGGGGTTGCCCGCGTGCAGCTGCTGCGCGTGCCGCAGCGCCTGGTAGAGATCGAAGCGGTACTGGCGGGCCAGCGTCAGCCGGAGCAGGCCCAGCGCGGCCCGGCGCAGTCCGTAGGGATCGGCCGTGCCGCTGGGCTCCTTGCCGATGCCGAAGATGCCGACCAGCTGATCGATGCGGTCGGCCATGCCGAGCAGCGCCCCGAGGTCGCCTTGCGGCAGGCGGTCCTCGGCGCCGCGGGGCAGGTAGTGCTCGAAGAGGGCGTCGGCGACTTCGGGCGCGACGCCGTCGTTGAGCGCGTAGACGCGGCCCATCGCGCCCTGCAATTCGGGGAACTCGCCCACCATGCCGGTGGTCAGGTCGGCCTTGCACAGCTCGGCGGCCTGCGAGAGCTGCTTCGCGTCGCCGCGCCCGGTTGCGCCCTGCAGCCAGAGGGCCAGCTCGCGCAGGCGATCGGCGCGCTCCTTCTCGGTGCCGAGGCCCTGCAAGAAAGTCCGCCGCGAGAGCTTCTCGACCCGCGAGGCCAGCGGCACCTTGCGGTCCTCGTCGAAGAAGAACTTCCCGTCGGAGAGGCGCGCCCGTAGCACGCGCTCGTAGCCCTTGCGGCTGACCGCGGGGTCGCGGACCTTGGTGTTGGAGACGGCGACGAAGGAGGACAGGAGCGCGCCCTTGTCGTCCTGCACCGCGAAGTACTTCTGGTGGCCGCGCATCTCGCTGACCAGCACCTCGGGCGGCAGCTGGAGGAACTCCTGGTCGAAGCTGCCGGCGACGGCGGAGGGCTCCTCGACGAGGCCGGTGACCGTCTCGAGCAGCTCGTCGTCGGGGCGCGGAACGCCGCCGGCCTCGCGCGCGGCCCGGGCGACTTCCTTCTCGACGGCGGCCTTCCGCTCTTCCCAGCGCGCGATCACATGATGCTTGGCGAGCGCCGCGGCGTACTGGTCCGCTGCCGGCAGCGGGTAGGTTTCCGGGTCGTGGAAGCGGTGGCCGCGGGTCGTGGGCGCGCTGGACACGTCGGCGAACTTCACCGCCAGCGGCTTTCCGTCGAGCGCCGCGGCGATCCAGTGCACCGGCCGCGCGAAGGCGTCCGTCTCCAGCGAATCCCAGCGCATCGACTTGCGGAAAGGAATGCTGCGGATCATCCGCTCGAGCAGCCCCGGCAGCACGTCGAGGGTGGACATGCCCTTCTTGAACACCGTGGCCCAGAGCCTGCCGTCCTTCTCGCGCAGCGACTCGACGGCCACGCCCATCTTCCTGGCGAAGCCCTCGCGCGCCTTGGCCGGCGCCTGCGCGGGAGGGCCCGAGATCTCCTGCGTCTCGTCGTGAAATCCCTCGGGCAACCCGGTGGCGATGAAGGCCAGCCGCCGCGGAGTGGCAAAGGCCTCGAACTGCTGCGCGCCGGTCAGGCCCAGCTTGCCCAGCTCCTCATTGAAGAACGATTGCATCCATTCCAGGGCCGGCTTCTGGAAAGACGAGGGCAGCTCCTCGGTTCCGATCTCGAAGACGAGGTTCATGGCTTGACCAACTCCGCATAGCGCGACAATTCCTTATCGGCCAGCGCCCGGTCCTTCAAGGACGGAAAGCCCATCCGCGCGCGGGTGGCGAGATAGAGCCCGGCGCAATCGTGGGCGAGCTTGCGGACCCGCAGGATATATCCCTGCCGCTCGGTGACGCTGATGGCGCCGCGGGCGTCGAGCAGGTTGAAGGCGTGCGAGCATTTCAAGCAATAATCATAGGCGGGCAATGGCAATTTCTTCTCGACCAATTGCCGGCATTCGCCTTCGTATTGGGCAAAGAGCTTGAAGAGCAGCTCCGGATCGGAGGCCTGGAAGCTGTATTTCGATTGCTCCAGCTCGTTCTGCCAGAAGACGTCGCGATAGGTCAGCCGGGTTCCATCGGGATAGGTGCACCAGACCAGATCGTAGAGGTTGTCCTTGCTCTGCAGATACATGGCAATGCGCTCGAGCCCATAGGTCAATTCGGCCGCGACCGGGCGGCACTCGAAGCCGCCCGCCTGCTGGAAGTAGGTGAACTGCGTCACCTCCATGCCATCGCACCAGACTTCCCAGCCCAGGCCCCAGGCGCCCAGCGTCGGCGACTCCCAGTCGTCCTCGACGAAGCGCAGGTCGTGGTCGTCGGAGGTGATGCCGATGGCGCGAAGTGAGCCTAAGTATAAATCCTGCACGTCCGTGGGAGCCGGCTGGAGGATCACCTGGTACTGGTGGTGCTGGTGCAGGCGGTTGGGGTTCTCGCCGAAGCGGCCGTCGGCGGGGCGGCGGCTGGGCTCGACATAGGCGACGTTCCAGGGCTCGGGGCCCAGCACGCGCAAGAAGGTCGCCGGGTTCATGGTGCCGGCGCCGACCTCGAGGTCGTAGCCCTGCATCAGCGCGCACCCGTACTTTGCCCAGTAGGTCTGGAGGGCGAGCAGGAGACCCTGGAAATCTGTCGGCGCGGTGGCGTTCGGCATGGCGGCGGCGCAACCTAGACGTCCGCCTGCCGATGCGCAAGCGCCGTTATGGCGCTCCGCGAAGGCGCTCCGCGAAGTTCAGGCTGCGCGGACGCCTGCGCGCTCTTCCGGCGCCGTCCAGCAGAGGGTCCTGACCCCGCCGAAGCGCAGCGGGCCGTGCACCGCGCCGTCGAGCAGCGCGGCCTCGACCTCCGCCGCCGCGCCCCGCAGCACCGCCTCCAGCTGCTGGCCCAGCGCCTCCCGCGCCTGCCGCTCCTCCTCGACGTTGAGGCACCTCTGCGCGAGGGTGCCGGCCATGCAGCTCCACAGCACCGACAGCTCGAGGTGGAGCGCCCGTCCCTGGTCGCGCGCCTCGATGCGCAAGAGGCCTCCGCAGCGCTGCCACGGCGTCTCGTCCGGCGCCCCGTCGGCGAGCGCAGCGCCGGCGCGCAGCACCAGCTCGGCCGCGCAGCCCTCGAGCGACCACAAAACCGCACCTCGATCGCGCAGCGCCAGCCGGAAGCGGGCTGCCACCGTCTCGCGCGCGTCGATCAGCTCCGCCCCGAGGCGCTCGCGCGCCAGGTTCCAGTTCATTGCGGGGCGAGATACTCCCGGCCGGGCACTCTGGCGATCGGGCAAATGGTGGAGAGCGTCGCGGCTTTTAACCTGAAGCGGCTTACTTCTTCTTCGCCGCCGGCGGCGACAAGAAGCTCACGTTGTCGCCGCTGACGGGCGGCGGCTCGCTCTGCGGCTGCTCGCCGCGGATGTGATCGAGGATCGACTTGTGGGTGTCGAGGATGCTGCCCAGCTGCTGCACGAACGACGAGCGCGCGCGCTTGAGCTCGTCGATCTCCTGGATCAGCTGCGTGCGCCGCGACTGGGCGTTGGCGATGATCTTCTCCGCCTGCAGCTCGGCGTCGGAGAGGACGATGTCGGCTTCCTTGCGGGTGTTGGACTTCATCTCTTCCGAGAGCCGCTGCGCGGTGGTCAGCGTCTGCTGCAGCAATTGCTCGCGGTCCTTGAACTCGTTGATGCGCGCCTCCCGCCGCCGCAGCTCCTCGTCCTGCCGGTTGAGCTTGCGGGTCAGGTCCTCGAGCTCCGAGCCGACCAGGGCCAGGTAGTCGCGCACTTCCTTCTCGTCGAGGCCGCCGAAACGACCCTTGCGGAAGGTCTTCTGCTGGAGGTCGAGCGGGGTCAGTTTCATCGGGTCTATTTCGAAGTGCCGGTCCGTGAGGTCTTCTTCGCTTCTGAGGTCTTCTTCGCTTCTGAGGATACACCCGCAGTCAAGGTTCCATTCCGGTCGGCCTTGGGCTCGCCCGCCTGCTTGCGCAGCGAGACGGCGCCCTGCACGCCGCCGCGGGCCCGGGCCTTCACCTGATACATGGCCTCGTCGGCGCGCCGGATCAAGTTCTCGGGATCGGGCGCGTCGTCGGGAAAGGCGGCGATGCCGATGCTGGCGGTCAGGTGCAGCGGGCCGTACTTCTGCGCAGCCAGGAACGGCGCCGCGGCGATCTCCGCCCCGATGCGCTTGCCGGCCGCGATCGCCTGGTCCTTGCTGGTCTCGGGCATGAGGATGACGAACTCGTCGCCGCCGTAGCGCACCGGCACGTCGGTGGAGCGCAGCGTCTTGAGCAAGAGCTTGCCCACCTCGTGCAGGACCTGCGATCCGGCCTGGTGCCCGTGGGTGTCGTTGACCTTCTTGAAGTGGTCGAGGTCGAAGAAGATGAGCGAGACCGGGTGCCCGAAGCGGGTGGCGCGGGTCACCTCCGACTCGAGCTGCTTCTTGAGGTGCCGCGAGTTGAAGAGGCCGGTGTGATCGTCGAGGACGGTCAGCTCCTCCACCTTGTGGAAGTTGCGCGCGTTCTCGATGGCGATGGCCGAGAACTCCGCCACGGTCGAGAGGATGCGCAGATCCTCCTCGGAGAAGACGCCGTCGCCCTGGCCGTTGACCAGCTCGATGACGCCCAGGGTCAGCCCCTTGAACGTCAGCGGCACGCAGAGGATCGAGGCGGTGTGGAAGCGCGAGGCGGTGTCGAAGCGGCTGGCGAAGCGCGCGTCCTTGGCGACGTCGGGCACCAAGAGCGGCAGGTTGTGCTGGGCCACCCAGCCGGCGATGCCTTCGCCGGCCTTGATGCGCAGGCCGAGCAGCTTGTCGGAGCCCGCCCCGACGGCGGCGTGGAAGGACAGCTCCCCGGTAGCCTGGTCCTTGAGGAGCAAAGACCAGTTCCGCGGCTTCAAGAGCTCGCTGACCTTGGCGAGGATGACGTGCATCACCTCGCCGATGTCCAAGGACGAGGTCAGCGCCTTGCCAATCTCGTTGAGGACCGCGAGCTCGTCGACGGTTCGATGCAGCTCGCGGAGCAGATCTTTGCCCCGCATGCAACGACTCTACGCGCAGTTGTCGGGAGGCGCCAATTCCGGTACAGGCGCAGCGATGCTGACCCTCATCCTCTGCTCGGCTTCGCCGCGGCGGCGCGAGTTTCTCGAGCGGCTGGGCCTCGCCTTCGAGCAGCGGCCCGCGCACCTCGACGAGAGCCGGCGGCCCGGAGAGCCGCCCCTGACGTACGTCCTGCGCATGGCGGTGGAGAAGGCGGCGGCGGGCCGGCGGCCGGGCGCGGTGGCGCTGGCGGCGGACACTATCGTGGTTGCCGGCGACGTGGTTGCCGGCGAGGAAGTGCTCGGCAAGCCCACCGACAGGTCCGATGCCATGCGGATCCTGCGGCGGCTGTCGGGCATCGAGCATCGGGTGATCACCGCGGTGTGCGTGGGCGACCGGGCGCTGGCGGTCGAGACCCGGGTCAAGTTCGCCACGCTCAGCGAGGCGCAGATCCGCTGGCTTGCGGAGTCGGGCGACGGCGACGACAAGGCCGGCGCCTACGCGTTACAGGGGCTCGCGGGCGCCTTCGTCGAGCGCATCGACGGCAGCTTCAGCAACGTGGTCGGACTGCCGCTCGCCGAGACGCTGGCGCTGCTCGCCGAGGCCGGGGTGGCGCTGCCATGGGCGTGACCGAGGGCCTCGCGCAGGTGCGCGAAAACATCGCCCGCGCCTGTGCCAAAGCGGGGCGCGCGCCCGGATCGGTGAAGCTGATCGCGGTCAGCAAGCTGCAGCCCGCGGAGAAGCTGCGCGAGGCGGCGGAGGCAGGGCAGCGCGCTTTCGGCGAGAACTACGCGCAGGAGCTGCGCGACAAGTCGGCGGCGCTGGCCGACGTCGAGTGGCACTTTCTCGGCGCGCTGCAGACCAACAAGGTCAAGCTGGTGGCGGGCCGGGCCGCGCTCATCCACACCTGCGACCGGCTGGCGCTGGCGCAGGAGATCGCCAAGCGCGCCCCCGCGGGAGGGCAGCGCGTGCTGCTCGAGGTGAACATCGGCGGCGAGCCGCAGAAGGCGGGCGTGCTGCCCGGCGAGGCCGCGGCGCTCCTCGATCAGGTGCGGGCTCTTCTAAGCCTGCGCTGCGAAGGGCTGATGTGCATTCCGCCCGCCGAGGGAGATCCGCGCCCGCACTTCGCGGCGCTGCGCGAGCTGGCCGCGCGCCTGCAACTCGAAGAGCTGTCGATGGGCATGAGCGCCGACTACGCGCTGGCCATCGAGGAAGGCGCCACTCTGGTGCGCGTCGGCACCGCCATCTTTGGAGAAAGGCCGCACCGTTGAAGCGCCGCCTTTCGCTGGCCTACTGATCGGCTCTGGACGCCTTGCCTCGCCGGGTCCGCGCCGCTATGAAGGGCGCGCCATGGCCCCCCTCGTCGACGACAAGCTCTCGGCTGAAATCCGCTCCTTCAACCAACGCGGCCAGCTGGGGTCCGACCCGCTGGCCGCCCGCTACGCCCAGCGGCGCGCGGCCTACACGCTCTTTGCGCGGCAGCTCTCCGATGCCGACATCGAGGCGCTGCGCCCGTACCTCTTCTGCTACACCGAGCTGCCGCCCCGGCAGAAGTTGACCGTGCGCAACTTCATCGCCGGCGAGTGGCGCGCGCCGGCCAGCGGCGAGCACGCCACCATGACCTCGCCGGCCGACAAGCGCATCGCGCTCTTCGACGTGCCGGCCTCGGGCAGGCAGGACGTCGAGTCGGCGCTGTCGTTCGGTGACGGGGTCTGGAAGTCCCTGGCCTGGGCCGACGAGGGCCTCGCCTACCGCAAGCAGGTGGTGAAGAATATATCTCGTATACTCAACTACTACACCGAGGAGTTCCTCGAGGAGATCCGCCAGCAGATCCCCAAGACCCGGCTGGAGGCGCAGAAGGACTTTTTCGAAGCCAAGCGCTGCTGCGACCACCTCGAGGGCAGCTTCGAAGCCTCGATCAAGGGCGAGATGGTCCCCGACATGGTGGCCGGCCAGCGCTTCTGGCGGGACGCCTTCTTGCCCGCCGGCCTCGCCGCCATCATCACGCCGATGAACTTCATCTGGGGCATTCCCATGATCCACCTCGCCGGGGCGTACCTGACCGGCTGCCCGTGGGTCCTGAAAGGCCATCCCTACGCGGCGCTGACCAACACCTCGATGGTGCGCTGCTTCATCGCCGCTGGGGCCGACCCGCGCTTCGTGCAGAAAGTGGAAGGCTTCGGCAAGGGCATCGCGCCGCTCGCCACCGACCACCGCGTCGCCGTGGTCGCCGTCACCGGAAGCTCGGAGACGGCGCGCAGCATCTCGGCGGGCCGCGGCCTCGCCCGCACGCGCTTCGAAGGCGGCGGCTGCAACTGGTCGTGGGTGGACGACGGCTACAACGACGAGGATTTGAACCGCATCGCCGTCCGCCTTACCTACGCCAAGCTGGGCCTCTCCTCGCACAAGTGCACCGGCCTGCACGGCGTCTCGGCCACCCGCCCGACTTTGGACCGGCTGGTGCCGCTCATCGCCGCCGAGATGGATCGCTGGACCGCCGGCGATCCCCGCGGCGACGCGCCCGACAAGACGCTGGGCCCGATGATGGTGCACAAGGCGCAGACGGTGCTCGACGTCGTCGCCCAGGCCAAGGCGGCGGGCCTGCGGGTGGTGCGCGAGAGCGGCCGCGCGCCGGGCGAGTACGGCCAGCACGCCGAGGCGGTGAAGCCCGCGCTCATCGACGGGGTCACTCCGCAGACGACGCTGAAGCACGACTGGGACGGCAAGGGCGTGCGCGAATACCGGATCGCCTCCACCGAATTCTTCATGCCCATCCTGGTGGCGATGGCGCTTTCCTTCGACGAGTTCATCAACTTCTCGCTCTTCGACAACCCGCACGACCTGGCGACGTCGCTCTGGACCCGCGACGACAAGAAGCTCACCCGCGCCCGCCGCACGCTCGCCGGCATGATCAAGGAGAACGACGGTACCGACAGCGCGCTGGAGTGGGAGGAGTTCGGCGCCTCCACCATCGGCGAGAGCGGCAACATGGGCGTGGGTGAAGTGGTGGCCACGGTTTCGATCTACGCGCGGCGGCAGAAGGGCCGTCACTTCGTCTTCTAGATGCGCATCACCCTCGACGGCGAGGCCATCGAAGCGCGGGAGGGCGACACCGTCGCTGCCGCGCTGCTGCGGGCCCGCATCACGACGTTTACGCGGTCGATCAAGTACCACCGGCCGCGCGGCCCCTTCTGCCTCGCCGGGAGCTGCGGGCAGTGCCTGATGCGCGTGGACGGCGTGCCCAGCCTGCCGTCGTGCCAGGTGCGCGCGGAGGAGGGGATGATCTGCGAGCGGCAGAACGCGCCGCTGGGCCTCATCGACGCTGACCTCTTCCGCGCCACCGACTTCCTCTTCCCCGAGGGCCTCGATCACCACCACCTCCTGGTCGGCTCGAAGGTGCTGGGGCGGGTGGCGCTGGAAGTGGCGCGGCGGCTGGCGGGACTGGGCGAGCTGCCCGACAAGGCGCGCGCGGCGGTGCCCGCAGAGCTGCGCAGCGTTGCGCTGGTGGTGATCGGCGCCGGACCGGCCGGCCTGGCAGCGGCGCGGGCGGCGGCCGAGGCGGGCGAGAAGGTCCTCCTGGTCGAGCGCGAGGCGCGGCCGGGCGGGGCGGCGCTGCTCGGCATCGATCCCGATTCTCCCGACGCCGACTGGGTGGCGCAGCAGGCGCGGTCGTTCACGGCGGCGGGCGGCGAGCTGCTCCTCGAAGCCGACTGCGTCGGGCTCTACGCGAGCGATCCCGAGCCGCCGGCCAACGCGCTGCTCGCGGTGCGCAAGGGCAGACGGCTCCTCGTCGTCGCCGCGGGCCGCGTCATCGTCGCCAACGGCGGCGCCTCGCAGCCGTTGCCCTTTCCGGGCGTGGACCGGCCCGGCGTCTACGCCGCGCGCGGGCTCTTGGCGCTCAAGGCCAACTGCAACCTGCGCGTCGGCACCGAGCTGGTGGTGCTGGGAGACGGAAAGGAGCTGATCGATTGCGCCCGCGCCTTGCGCCGCGCCGGCTACCAGCTGGGGCGCGTGGTGGCGCTGGGCGGCGAGCGGCCCGCCGTGCCGGACCTCGACGTGCTCCTGGCGCAGCCGAGCCGCGCGCTGGGGAACCCGGTGCGCGCGCTGGAGGTGGCCGTGGGTCCCGCCACCCAGCGCATCCGCTGCGACGCGCTGGCCATCGCACTGAGCCCGGCGCCGCTGCACGGCCTCGCCTCGTCGGCCGGAGCGACCGCGCGGTGGGTCCCGGCTCTCAATGGATTTCCGCTCGAGATCGACGCGGGCGGCCGCACCGCGGTGCCGTGGCTGTTCGCCGCCGGCCGCGTCGCCGGACAGGGAGGCGCACGGGCCGCCCCCTCGGGCGAGGCGGCGGGACAGGCTGCATGCCGCTGACCGACAAGGCCATCGTCTGCGCCTGCGAGGACGTCTCCGTCCACGATGTGGAGGCGGCCATCGAGCACGGCTTCGGCGACATCGAGAGCCTCAAGCGCTACACCGGCCTCGGCACCGGGCCCTGCCAGGGCAAGAGCTGCGAGGCGGGCGCGATGCGGATCTGCCAGCAACGCAACGCCGTTCCTCCCGAGGCGCAGGTGCCGTTCCGGGCGCGGCCTCCGGGGGCGCCGACGGCGCTGGCCGAATATGCGGGAATTCCCGTCGCCGGCAGGCCTCAGGCTTCAGGCCTCAGGCTTCAAGGGGCAGGCCTGAAGCCGACCTGGGGCAAGGGCTCGCATCCGCTGCAGCCGAAGCAGGCGCTGCCCGAGAAGGCCGACGTGGTCATCATCGGCGGCGGCATCATGGGCCTCTCGCTGGCGTGGAACCTGGCCGCGCAGGGCTCGCAGAAGATCCTGGTGCTGGAGCGCGGCTACCTCTGCGAGGGCGCCTCGGGGCGCAACGGCGGCGGCGTGCGCGCGCAGTGGACCACGCCCACCCTCATCGAGCTGGCCAAGGAGTCGATCGACTTCATGGGCCGCTTCGCGCAGGAGCTCGG
>JANXXR010000393.1 GCA_025350525.1 Deltaproteobacteria bacterium | reverse complement strand
CTCGCCAACGTCTCGCACGAGCTGCGCACGCCGCTCGCGCGGATGAAAGTCGCGCTCGAGCTCATCCAGCCGCCCGACGAAGCCGTGCGCCGCCGGCTGGCCGCGCTGGACGAGGAGGTGGACGAGCTGGATCGGCTGATCGCCGACGTGCTCACTGCCAGCCGCCTCGACCTGGCCGCGCTCCCGCTGCGCAAGGTGCGGCTCCAGGCCAGCGAGGTGGTGGAGAAGGCGCGGCTGCGGGCGGTGGCGCTGCAGCCGGCGCTGCAGCTGCAGGCGCAGATCGCGCCCGGCCTGATGCTCGACGCCGACGAGGGCCTGCTCTCGCGCGCCCTCGACAACCTCCTCGACAACGCACGCAAGTATGGCAACGGCTCGCCGGTCGAGGTGGAGGCGCGCCTCGACGGGCCCTTGGCGCTCCTGTCGGTGCGCGACCATGGGCCGGGCATTCCGGAGGCAGAGATCCCGCACGTGTTCGATCCCTTCTTTCGCGGCGAGGGAGTGCGCGGGACGGCGAGCGGCTTCGGGCTCGGGCTGGCGCTGGCGAGGCGCGTCGCCGAGGCGCACGGAGGTTCGGCCACGGCGCTCAACGTCGAGGGCGGCGGCGCCCGCATCGAGCTGCGCTTTCCAGCGGCGGCTTAGCTCCCCGGATTCAAGGCAAGGGCGGCGGGCCTTCCCTCTTCGGCGCCACCGGCGGAGCGGCGAGGAGCCGATCGAGCAGCGCCGCCGCCGTACCCGCCCGCACCAGCCGCAGCGGAGGCTTGACGAATCCTTCCGCCGCCATGTGCTCGAGGAAGGCGTCGAGCTTTGCGTAATATCCGCCGGCGTCGAAGAGCCCGATGGGCTTTTCGTGCAGCCCCAACTGCGACCAGGTGATGGCCTCGAACAATTCGTCCAGCGTGCCGCAGCCGCCGGGCAGCGCGACGATGGCGTCCGAGAGCGCCGACATCACCGCCTTGCGCTCGTGCAGCGAAGAGACGATGCGCAATTCGGTGAGGCCCGGATGCGCGATCTCGCGGCTGGAGAGCGCGCGGGGCAAGACGCCGACCACTTCGCCGCCCGCCGCCAGGGCCGCGTCGGCGCAGGCGCCCATCAGCCCGCGCGAGGCGCCGCCGTAGACCAGGCCGTGGCCGCGCCGCCCGATCTCGGCGCCCAGCGCCCGCGCCGCCTCGAGGTACTCGGCGCGCGCTCCCGCATTCGCTCCCGCAAAGACGCAGATCCGCAGCATGCGGCGATGATAGCATTCCCGCATGACGCCCTCGCGCTGGCAGGCTGTGGTTGCCGGCGTCATTCTCGCGGCGGCCCTCGCCTGGGGATTGTGGCCGCGCGGACCCTCTGCCGCCGACGCGCCGGCCGCCGAGAACTCGGCGGAGCCGCCGGCTGTGGCCCCGGCTCCAGCGGCGCCGGGCGGCGCGGGCTTTGCCGGCAGCGCGCTGCGCGAAGCGGTGGTGCAGAGCGGCGCGCCGGGGAGCACGCCCGCATTGCAGAAGGCCGCGTCGCAGGAAGACGGCTTCGTCGAAGTGCGCGTGCTCGCGCAGGGCAAGCCGCGCCCCGGAGCGCACGTGCGGCTGTATCTGAAGGGCCGCACCGATCCGAACACCGCGCAGATCGACTGGCGCTTCGCCGGGGCCGCCGACTCCGGCGCCGCGGGGATGGCCCGCATCGCCGCGCGTCCCGGCGTGTACCTCCTGGCGGCGCGCTCGGAGACGTTTGCTCCCGCGCGCCTCGAATTCCAGCGGCCGACCGGAGAGCCCGTCACCAGCGTTTCCGTCGAGCTGCAGCCGGGCGTCTCCCTCTCCGGGCGGACATTGCAGAAGGGCACGCAGGAGCCGGTGCCGCTGGCGCTGGTGGTGCTCACCTGGGAATCGTCGCGGCGGGCCAGCGTGCCCGCGGAGGAGCAGGCGCGGGCCACCTCCGACGCGCGGGGGAAGTTCCGCATCGACGGGCTCGCCAAGGGCCACTATCGCGCCAGCGCGCAGGCGGCCGGGTACGCCAAGAGCGCGCTGCGCATCGACGCGCAGGCCAGCAAGGAGATCGTCGTCGAGCTGTCGGCGGCCTCCTTCATCGAAGGGCAGGTGCTGGCGGCGGACGGGTCAAAGGCGGCGGGCGCCCAAGTCTCCGCGACCGGCGACGACAGCGGGGAGGACGAGGTCGCGGTCGCGGCGAGCGAGACCGGCAGCTTCTCGCTCGAGGTCAGCCCGCGCAGCTGGCGCCTGACCGCGCGCCGTGGGAGCGAGGCCGGCCGCGCTGCGGCGCCCGTGACCGTCGCTGCCGGCGCCACTGCGCGGGGAGTGAAGATCCAGCTCGGCGCGGCTTCCGGGCTCTCCGGCCTGGTGGTCGCGGCGGCGAGCCAGCAGCCGGTGGCGGGAGCGCAGATCGCGGTCAGTCCTTACGGCGCCAGCGGCGACTCGGGCCGCGCGGTCAGCGACGGCAGCGGCGCCTTCAAGGTCTCCGGACTCGCGCCTGGCAGCTACGACGTCGCGGTCTCGGCGGACGGGTTCACCGACCAGGCCCGGCGCGGCGTCACCGTGCAGCCGGGCCAGCAGTTCCCGCTGCGCGTCGAACTGCGCCGCACCGGCGCTCTCGAAGGCCAGGTGCTCGACTCCGCCGGACGCCCGGTGCCGTATGCGCTGGTGCGCTCGGCGCGCGCAGGCTTCGGAGGTGCGCCCGCGCCGCCCGTCGAGGCGCGCAGCGACGAGAATGGCGCCTATCGCCTCGGCGGCCTCGCGTCCGGCGCCGGCAGCTTCACCGCGCTGCGCGACGGCTCCGCTCTGGGCGCGACGCTGAGCGCTGACATTCCCGAAGGCGGCACCGCGCGACTCGACTTCCGGCTCAAGGACGAGGGCGTCGTCACCGGCCGCGTCCGGCGCAAGGACGGCTCGCCGCCGCCCCCCGAGGCGTCGGTTGTGGCGATGCCTGGAGGCCCCAGCACCGACGACACCGCGTACCTCCCCATCGACGCCGCAGGCGTCTACCTCGGCTCGCTCCCGGCGGGCGCGTACAGCCTCTTCCCGCTGGGCTCTGCGGGCGGATTCAGAGGGCGGACCTTCGTCGCCGTAGAGGCCGGAAAGACCGCAACTCGGGATCTGACATACGCCGACGCGGCCGAGGACGAGCAGGGCTTCGGGGGCACCGTCCTCGAGCCCGACGGCACTCCTTCTCCCGGCGCGTTTGTGCGCGCGGGAGGCGGCCATATCTCGTTCGCCCGCTCGTTCGCCATCGAGACCGACGAGCAGGGCCGGTTCCACCTCTCCCGGCCGCGCGCCGATCTCGCCGACAGCCTCGAGATCGTCGCCACCAACGGCGGCCGCTCTGGCAAGACGACCGTGCCGCCCGGACTGAGCGAAGTCACCGTCCAGTTGCAGCCTGCCGCCGCGCTGCGCGGACATGTCTCCGGCGGCGGAACCGACAGCTTCCGGGTGGACCTCGGGTCGCAGTCGCTCGAGTTCGCCGGCGAGCGCTTCGAGCTGCGCGATCTTCCGGCCTTGCCCGTGCGGGTGACCGTCACCAACCGCGATGGCTGCTCGGCAACCATCGACCTCACGCTCGCGCCAGGCGAGACGCGGGACATCGAGGTGGAGTTGCAGCCGCCGGCGCAGGTGCGCGGCAGGCTCGTCGATGCGGCCACCCATCAGGCGCTCCCGGCCGTCACCATCTCCCTCGACCGCGGCGACAACACCGTCACGTCTGCCGATGGCCGCTTCTCCCTGCGCGCGCCCGCCGGCGACCACGCGCTCTACGCATACCTCCCGCGCTACCAACCGCTGGCGAAGGACTTCACCGCCGAGGCCGGAGAGCAGCTCGACATGGGCGACGTGGTGGTGAAGCCCTTGGCCGCGAAGTCGGGCACCGTCGGCATGCAGCTGCGGGGCGACAGCGAGACCGACGTCACCGTGGTCTTTCTCATCCCCGACGGCCCGGCGGAAAAAGCCGGCGTGCAGCTGGGCGATCAGATCGCGGCGGTGGACGGAAAGCCCGTGGCCTCGGTCTCCGACGCCAGCGCGCGCATCCAGGGGCCGCCCGGAGTGCCGGTGCAGCTCTCGCTGCGGCGGAGCGGCAGCGCGCTCAGCGTGACTGTTGTCCGGGCGCCTTGAGCACGCGGTCGAAGACGGCGTCCACGTGCCGCAGCCCGTGCATCAGGTCGAAGCAGCTCTCCAGCTCGGACGCTTTCAGGAGCTGCTGAATCTCCGGGTCCGCGGCCAGCAGCGACTTGAAGTCGCGGCCCTCGTCCCAGACCTTCATGGCGTTGCGCTGGACGACCAGGTACGCCGCCTGCCGCTCCATGCCCTTCTCGATCAGCTGGAGGAGCACCGGCTGCGAGAAGACCAACCCGCGCGTGGCCTGGAGATTTTCCATCATCCGCTCCGGGTAGACGCGCAGCCCGTCGATGAGCCCGGCGAAGCGGTGGAGCATGAAGTCCAGCGTCACCGTCGCGTCGGGCGCGATGACCCGCTCCACCGACGAGTGCGAGATGTCGCGCTCGTGCCAGAGGGCCACGTCTTCCATCGCGCTCACCGCGTAGCCGCGCAGCAGGCGGGCGAGGCCGGTCAGGTTCTCGCTCAGGATCGGATTGCGCTTGTGCGGCATCGCCGACGAGCCCTTCTGTCCCTTGCCGAACGGCTCCTCCGCCTCGCGCACTTCGGTCCGCTGCAGGTGGCGGATCTCGGTGGCGAAGTTCTCCAGCGACGCGCCCGCCAGCGCCAGCGACGTGAAATATTCGGCGTGGCGATCGCGCTGCACGATCTGGGTGGAGGCCGGCTCTGGCGCGAGGCCCAGGCTCTTCAGCGCCGCCTCCTCGATGGCAGGCGTGAGGTGCGCGAAGGTCCCCACCGCGCCGCTGATCTTCCCGTGCGCGATGGTGGCCCGCGCCCGCTCGAGGCGGCCGCGCGCCCGCGACAGCTCGTCGGCCCAGACGATCAGCTTCCAGCCAAAAGTCGTCGGCTCTGCGTGGATGCCGTGCGACCGGCCGATGCAGGGCGTGTGCTTGTGCTCCTGCGCGCGTCGGACGATGGCCTCGCGCGCCTTGTCGATGCCGCCCAGGATCAGGTCGGCGGCGTCGCGCAGCAGCATCGCCAGCGAAGTGTCGAGCACGTCGGAGCTGGTCATGCCGAAGTGCAGGTGGCGCGCGGCAGGACCGATGCGCTCCTCGAGGAAGGTGAGAAAGGCGATGACGTCGTGCCTGGTCGTCTTCTCGATCTCGTCGATGCGCGCCGCATCTTTGGCGGTGAAGACGCCGCCCTTGGCGGAGCACTCGGCGATGGCGCCCAACGGGACCAGGCCCGCCTGCGCCATGGCCCGGCCGGCGGCGAGCTCCACGTCGAGCCAGGTCTGGTAGCGGCGCTCGGGCGTCCAGAGCGCCGCCATCTCGGGTCGGCTGTAGCGCGGGATCATGCGCGCTTCCTACACCGCTTCGGGCGATCCGCGAAGAGCCGCTGCGTCCGGACGTTCAGGCGAAGAGCGCCAGCTGCCGGGCGCGGCGCAGCGGCACGGCGCGCGACGGCTCGAGCAGGATCGGGTCGAGGGCCCGCGACTGCGAGCCGATGCAGAGCTGCGCGGTGCTGCCGAACTTGCGCAGCACTGCTTCGGCGGCGCGGCGCGCGTGCGCGGGCGTGTTGTTGTGCTCGGAGAGGTGCGCGAGCGTGAGGTGGCGCAGCCCGCCGTGCAGCACCTGCGCGAGCAGCGCGGCTCCCTGCGCGTTGGAGATGTGCCCGCGCCCGCCGCGGATGCGCTGCTTGAGCGACCACGGATACGGGCCTTCCAGCAGCATGCGGACGTCGTGGTTCATCTCCAGCACCAGCGCATCGAGGCCCTGCAGCTCGCGCACCACCGAGGGCGGCGCGCAGCCCAGGTCGGTGACGATGGCCGCCCGCACCGCGCCGTCGTCGAAGACGTAGGCCACCGGCTCGCAGGCGTCGTGGGGCAGCGCCACCGGCAGCACGCGCAGCCCGCCCAGCTGGACGGCGACCCCGGCGCGCACGGCCCGCCGCAACTCTTCCGGCGGCGGATCGCGCAGCGCCCGCATGGTGCCGCGGGTGGCGTGCACGCGGATGCCGAGCTTGCGTCCGAAGATGCCGGCCGCGTGGCAGTGGTCGGCGTGCTCGTGGGTGAGGAAGAGGTCGGTGAGCTCGCCGAACGGCAGCCCCGCCTCGAGGCAGCGCCGCCGGGTCTCGCGCAGCGGAAGGCCGGCGTCGATGAGCGCGCGCGTCGAGCCCGCCTCGACCCAGAGGCAGTTGCCGCCGCTGCCGCTCGAGAGGACGCAGATGCGCACTGAACGCATGTATCCCGAACGATCGCCTGCTTGCAAGTGGCCCGGCAGCGCTCCTGCCGGAGCGGATTTCTTCCCCCTGACGAGCGTCCGCTGTGCTAATGAGCCGCGCCATGGCACGGACCAAGAAGAGCATCAAGAGCCGCAGCAAGGTGAAGAAGCAGGCGCTGAAGCGCAAGCGCATCCGCCGCAACAAGTCGCTCAAGCGCGGCATGCGCGCCCGCTAGGACACGCGCATCTTCATGCCGTAGCGGGGGCGCAGCGTGATGCTGGGGTCGGGCACCACCCGATGTCCGGGCTGGAGCTCGAACCGCACCCGCCGCGCGATCGTCGCCAGCACCAGCTCCGCCTCCATGGTCGCGAAGCCATTGCCGATGCACATGCGCGGGCCGCCGCCGAAAGGAAAGTACGCGCCCCGCGGCTTCTCCGCGGCGAAGCGGTGCGGGTCGAAGCCCTCGGGGTCCTGCCACACTCCCGGATGGCGGTGCACGACGTACGGGCTGACGAAGACGATCGACCCGGCTGGAATCTGGTAGCCGCCGATCTCGTCGGCCTGCGAGACCGACCGCGCGATCATCCAGGCCGGCGGATAGAGCCGCATCGACTCCTCGACCACCATCTTGGTGAAGCGCAGCCGGGGCAGATCGGCCGGCGTCGGATCGCGGTTCCCCAGCACCTGCAAAAGTTCCGCGCGCAGTTCGCGCAGCGCCGCCGGATAGCGGGCGAGGAGCAGAAAAGTCCAGGTGAGCGCGTTCGAGGTGGTCTCGTGGCCGGCGAGGAAGATGGTCATGGCCTCGTCGCGCAGCTGCCTGTCGTCCATCTTCTCGCCCGTGACCTCGTCGGTGGCCTCCATCAACATCGAGAGCAGGTCGTCGCCGGGGGCCTTGCGCCGCTCCGCGATGATCCGTTGCACGATAGCGTCGAGCGTGGCCAGCGAGCGGCGGATGCGGAAGTTCTCGGGCGTCGGCAAGAGCGGCCGCCCGAAGAAGACCAGCCGGCTGGTGCGCTGGTTGACCATGGTGAGCAAGAACGCCAGCGCCGGGCCGACCTCTCCCGCCGCGTCGCTCGGGTCGTAGCCCAACAGCGTCTCGCCGACGATGCGCAGCGTGAGGCGCATCATCTCCTCGGCGACGTCGATGACCTGCCCGCGCCGCGCCTCGAAGCTGGCCGCCGCCTCCGCCGCGGCCCGCGCCATCGCCTGGCCGAAGCCCGCGATCCGCTGCCGGTGGAAGGCGGGCTGCGCAATGCGCCGCTGCCGCTTCCAGAACTCGCCCTCGCTGGTGAGCAGCCCGTTGCCCAGCACGTAGCGCAAGGACGCGTAGCCGCGCGTCTGCTTGCCGTAGTTCTTGTTGTTCTCGGCGAGGATCTGGTTCACGCCCGACGGCGAGCTGACCAGGTGCGCGACCATGGGCCCGAAGCGGAAGCGGACCACCTCGCCGTAGTCGCGAAACGACTCCATGAACAGCTTGATGGGATCCCGCCGCGCCGCCGGCAGGCTGCCCAAGAGCAGGTGGCCCCGCGGGCCCGGCGCGATCTTACCGGGCATCGGCACAGCAGCGGAAACCCACCGTGACCGAGCGCGCGGCCAGCGCCATCTTGCGGCGGCTCGCGCAGCGGTCGTCGAAGCTGGGCCGCGCCGCGTGGCCGCCCTTGACCGCTTTCTCGTCGCCCTGTCCGTCGAAAGGAGAAGCCGTCCACTCGGCCGCGTTGCCCGAGAGGTCGAAGACGTTGTAGCCGCTCCTGCACATCGAGAACGCGCCCGCGACGCCGGTCTGACGCGGGTTGTCCTTGGCGTCGGTGGTGTTGCAGGCGTCGGGATCGTAGCGGGTGCCGTAGGGGAAGCGCAGGTTCTGCGGGCCGCGGCAGGCGGCTTCCCACTCGTCCTCGCTGCAGAGGCGCTTGCCGGAGTTGCGGCAGGAGGCCTCGGCCTCGGCGAACGGCGCCGCCACCCTGGGCAGCTTGCCGGGCTGGTTGGGGAACTCGTACTGGTCGATGCAGTAGGGCTTCAGCTCGACCTTGATGGCGGTGCGGTCGCCGAAGTTGCGCAGGTCGTCCGAGGCGTCGCTGCCCACGGCGGCGGTCCCGCCCGGGACCTTCACCATGCCGGGAGCGCAGACGAAGTCGCGGCCTCCTGCCGAGGGCACGTAGACGGCCTGCACCGCTGCCGCGACGGCGCGGCCATGGTCCTTGCTGGCCAGCACTTCGCTGTCGCCGAGGCCGGGGATGGCGCCGCCCGGAGTTGGCGCGTTCTCGCTGGCGGCCGGCTGCGCCTTCTCGCTGGCGGCCTGCGCTGCCTTCTCGGCGCTGCGGCGGGCCTGCGAGGCGGCAGCGGCCTCCAGAAGCTTGCGGCGGCGATCCTCGAGCGCCCTCTCGACCCGATCCTTCACCGCGCGGACCCGGTCGCGCATCGAATGGCGGGTGGTGTCGGCCTCGCGCCTCGACGGCGCGGCTGCGGTCCTGACGGCGGGCTCCGCCTTGGGCGCGGGCTTCGCGGCCTCCGCTGCTGGCGACGTCGGCCCGGCGGGCTCGGCTCGAGCGGCATCGGCCTTCGCGTCGGCGGGCACCAGCGCCGCGGTCTTCACCTCGCTGACCTTCGCGTCGGCGGGCTGCGCGTCGGCGCTGCGCGGGAGCAGGCTCCAGATGGCGCCCAGCCCGACGGCCAGCGCGAGCGCGCCCACCACGTAGAGCCGCACCCGCGACGGCGCTTCCTCCTCGAGCGCGCCGAAGGCAGGGGGCGCGGAAGGCGGCCGCGAAGCGCGCACTGCTCTCTTCTCCAGGCGTCGCGGCGCGGGCTCGCTGGGCGCCGCCGGCGTGTCGATGCGCGGCGCCTCGGGCGCGATGGGCAACAGCGACGAGGTGGCCGGCCCGATGGCCAGCGCGCCCTCGGTGGACGGCGGCGCGGAGCTGGCCCAGGCGGGCTCGGCAGCGAGGTCTTGCCCGGGCGATCCGGGCGGCTGCGTCCGCCGGCGGCCGCGGGCGTGCTTTTCTTTTGCGCGCTTTCCGAAGCCGCGGCGCGGGCGGTTCTGCTCGACGGCGATCTCTCGAGCGGCGGCTTCGGGCTCGGGGCTTCGGGCTTCGGGCGGGGAGGGCTCGGCGGACGGCGGTGCGGCGGCGAGGGGCGCAGGAGCCTGGTACGGCGCCGGAGCGGTGAAGGCGCTCGGCTGGTACGGCGGCGGCGTGAAGGCCGGGAGCGGCAGCGCGCTGAGCGCGGCGCGGACCGCGGCGTCCAGCGGCCGCACCGCCTCGTCATCACGCGGCTCGTGCCCGCGGGCCTCGTGAGCGTGGAGTTCGTGCGCGCGCGGCTCGTCGCCGCGGGGCGGATCGGGCTGCGTGATGGGCGCGAGGACCTGCGCCTGCGCGACGGCCTGCGCCTGGGCGATCGGCGGCAGCGGCGTCTCCGCCGGATCCGGCGCCCGCGCGGCGCCCAGCGCGCGGGCGATGCGCAGCCGCGGGTCGGTGTGCGCCTCGACGATGACCACGTCGCCCGCATCGTCGGCGGCGCGCGGCGCTGGGCGCGGGATGCCGGCCAACAGCTCCGACAGCTCGGCGGCCATCTCGCCGGCGCTGGCGAAGCGCGCGTTGGGCCGCGGCGAGGCCGCCCGCCGCACCAGCGCTTCCACCGGCTCGGGCAGCGCCGGGTTCTTCTCCAAAAGGCTCAGCTGCGCGTCGTAGGGAACGCCGGCCAGCATCTCCGCCAGCAGCACGCCCAGGCTGAAGACGTCGGTGCGCGCGTCGAGCGGATCGCCGAAGAGGAACTCCGGCGCCAGGTAGCGGTGCACGCCGGCCGCCTTCTGCGCGGCCATGAACGGCGCCCGCGGCAGGCTGACGGCGAGGCCGAAGTCGGTGAGCTTGAGCAGGTCGGGCAGCACGATGACGTTGTCGGGCTTGAGGTTGCCGTGCGCGAACGAGGCGCTGGCCGCGTCGAGCGCCGCCGCGATCTGCGCGACGATGGGCTCGACTTCCTGCAGCGTGAAGCGCTGCCCCTTCTGCCGGCGCAGGTCCATGATCCGCCGCAGGGTCATCCCCTCGAGGTGCTGCGCGGCGATGAAGGGCCGGCCGTTGTCCTCGCCCGCCTGGTAGATGCGGGCGATGTTCGGGTGCACCAGCCGGTGCGCCTTGTGCAGCTCGGCGGCGAAGGTCCGCTTCTCCTCGGCCATCTGCAAGAAGCGCGGCGAGAGGATCTTTAGCGCCACCAGGTCGTTGCTTCCGATCTCGACGGCGCGGAACATCCAGCCCAAGGGACCCGCCTCCGCGTGTTCCTTGATCTGGTAGCGGCCGGCGACTTGATCGCCCGGCGCGTACGGCGCTCCCAGGGTGGCGTGGCGCGGCCGCTTGACCCCGGCGCCGAAGCCGGCGGCGGGACCGGCCTTGAGGCCCGGATCGAACCTCTGGCCGCAGGTGACGCACTTGCCGGCGCCATCCTTGACGTGCCCACCGCAGCGATAGCAAAGCACTTGAAGCACCACCTTCTCGGGGGAGAGCGGGCCGGTGTAGCACGCGGGGCCTGCGCGAACCGTCGTGCGGCTGACCGATGGAGCCCCCCGCAACCGCTCGGAATCAGGCGGCGCGCCCCGCCCTCCGGCAGCTGCCGGATGGGGTCAGCCGCGGCCGGTGTGGCCGAAGCCTCCTTCCCCGCGGCCGGTGGGCGGCAGCGAGACCGACTCCAGCAGCTCGGCGCGCTCGACCCTGGCGATGACCAGCTGGGCGATGCGGTCGCCGCGCGAGAGGCTGACGGACTTCTGCCCCAGGTTGACGAGGATGACGCCCACCTCGCCGCGGTAGTCGCTGTCGATGGTGCCGGGCGTGTTCAGGCAGGTGACGCCGTCGCGCAGGGCGAGGCCGCTGCGGGGGCGGACCTGTCCTTCGAAGCCTTTTGGAATGGCGAGGGTGAGGCCGGTCGGCACCAGCGCGCGCTCGCCGGGCAAAAGCGTGACGGCGAGGTCGGCGCGCAGGTCGAGGCCGGCGGCGCCCTCGGTGGCGTAGGAGGGCAGCGGCAACGGCTCGCCCCGCGGAGGGGCGATGCGGACGAGGTCGATGCGGATGGACACGCCGCAATCTTGCCCTTTCGCCGCGTGCGGTTCCATGCGAAACGCAACTCCATGCTGGACGCGGCCATCGTCGGAGGCGGGCTGATCGGGCTCGCCAGCGCGCTGGAGCTGGCGCGGCGCGGGCGAAAGGTCTGCGTCGTCGATGCCGCGGACGGGGCGCGCGCTTCCTGGGCGGCGGCGGGCATCCTCGGGCCGCAGTCGGAGGTCCACGCGCCGTCGCCGATGCTGGAGCTGTGCCGGCGGTCGTTCGCGCTCTATCCGGAGTTCGCTCGAGGGCTGGGCGCAGAGGTTGGCTTTCGTCCCTGCGGCACGCTGCACCTCGCCTTCACCGACGCCGAGGAAGCCGCGCTCGTCGAACAGCGCCGCTGGCAGGAACAAGCCGCCCTGCGCGTCGAGGAGCGCAGTCAGGGCGGACGGCTCGCGCTTTTCTTTCCCGACGAGGGGCAGGTGGACAACCGCAGGCTGCTCCTCGCGCTGCGCGAGGCTTGCCTGCGCGAAGGCGTCGAGCTGCGGCAGGGGAGGGCAGCGCTCGGGAGCGCAGGCCTCGGGAGCGCAGGCCGCAGGAGCGCAGGCCTCGGGAGCGCAGGCCTCAGGCTTCAGGCCTCAGGCATCAGGTCCGAAGCCGAATCGATCGAAGCCAGGGAGATCGTCCTTTGCGCAGGTAGCTGGTCGGGGCAGTTGGCGGCGCTCCCGGTGACGCCGGTGCGGGGGCAGCTGCTGCTCGTTGATGCGCCGCCGCCAGCGTGCGTCGTCTTCGGCGGCGGAGGGTATGCCGTCCCGCGCGGAGCCCAGACCTTGATCGGCGCCACCACGGAGAATGCCGGCTTCGACGCAACGCCGACCGAGGAGGGCCGCGCCGCGCTGCTTTTGGTGGCGGCGAAGCTCGTGCCCGGCGCTCACGCCGTCGTCGACCACTGGGCGGGCCTGCGTCCGGCGACGCCCGACACGCTGCCGCTGCTCGGCCGGCTGCCCAGCGGAGTGATCGTCGCCACCGGCCACTACCGCAACGGCGTGCTGCTCGCGCCTGTCTCCGCGCAGATCGTCGCCGCACTGGTGGAAGGCAAGCCGCCGCCGGTCGATCTGGCGCCCTTTGATCCGCTGCGATATGCAGCCGAGTCCGAGTCTGCGCTGGAGGACCCAACATGAGCGATGGAGAGCGTCTCTTCAAGGTTCCGGAGGAGTTCGCGAAGCGCGCCCGCATCGGCAGCGCCGAGCAGTACCGCAAGCTCTACGATCGCTCGCTGAAAGAACCGGACGCCTTCTGGTCCGAGCAGGCGGAGCGGCTCACCTGGTCGAAGAAGTGGGATCGGGTCTCGAAGTGGGACTTCGGCGCGGCGCAGATCGAGTGGTTCCTCGGCGGCAAGCTCAACGCCTCGGTCAACTGCCTCGACCGCCACCTGGCCGGCCCGCGCAAGAACAAGGCGGCGCTCATCTGGGAAGGCGACTCGCCCGACGAGTCCCGCACGCTCACCTACCAGGACGTCTACCGCGAGACCTGCCGCTTCGCCAACGGACTCAAGAAGCTCGGCGTCAAGAAGGGCGACCGGGTCACCATCTACCTGCCCATGGTCCCCGAATTGGCCATCTCCATGCTGGCCTGCGCGCGCATCGGCGCCATCCACAGCGTGGTCTTCGGCGGCTTCTCGGCGGAGTCCTTGAAGAACCGCATCCAGGACTGCGGCAGCGATCTGGTCATCACCGCCGACGGCGGCTTTCGCGGCGGCCGCGTCGTGCCCCTGAAGGCCACCACCGACGAGGCGCTCAAGGAGTGCCCGGGCGTGAAGAACGTGGTCGTGCTCAAGCGCACCGGCAAGGAAGTGGGCATCACCGCGGGCCGCGACACCTGGTGGCACGACCTGGTCCGCGGCCTCCCGCTCGAGTGCGAGCCCGCGCCGATGGACGCCGAGGACCCGCTCTTCATCCTCTACACCAGCGGCTCCACCGGAAAGCCCAAGGGCGTCCTGCACACCACCGGCGGCTACCTGCTCTACGCCGCGCTCACGCACGAATTGGTCTTCGACCTGCGCGAGGACGACACCTACTGGTGCACCGCCGACTGCGGCTGGGTCACCGGGCACAGCTACGTCGTCTACGGCCCGCTCGCCAACGGCGCCACCAGCGTCATGTTCGAGGGCGTGCCGCAGTATCCCGACTGGGGCCGCTTCTGGGACGTCATCGACAAGTACGGGGTCACCATCCTCTACACCGCGCCCACCGCCATCCGCGCCATCGCCCGCGAGGGAGAGGCGCCGGTCCGCTCGCGCAGCCGCAAGTCCCTGCGCCTGCTCGGCAGCGTGGGCGAGCCCATCAACCCCGAAGTCTGGGTCTGGTACCACGAGGTGGTTGGCGACGGCCGCTGCCCCATCGTCGACACCTGGTGGCAGACGGAGACGGGCGGCATCCTCATCACGCCGCTGCCCGGCGCCATCGATCAGAAGCCCGGCTCGGCGACGCTCCCGTTCTTCGGCATCGAGCCCACCATCGTCGACGACAAGGGCGAAGTCCTCGAGGGCGCCACCACCGGCAACCTCTGCCTCTCGCGCCCGTGGCCCGGCATCATGCGCGGCGTCTACGGCGACCAGGACCGCTTCCACAAGACCTATTTCTCCACCTTCCCCGGGCGCTACTTCACCGGCGACGGCTGCCGCCGCGACGCCGACGGCTACTACTGGATCACCGGGCGCGTGGACGACGTCATCAACGTCAGCGGTCACCGGCTGGGCACCGCGGAGATCGAGAGCGCGCTCGTCTCCCACGCCGCGGTCGCCGAGGCGGCGGTGGTCGGCTTCCCGCACGACATCAAGGGCCAGGGCATCTACGCCTACGTCACGCTCAAGCAGGGCATCGACAGCTCCGACAAGCTGCGCGCCGACCTCATCGCGCACGTGCGCAAGGGCATCGGCCCCCTCGCGCAGCCCGACGTCATCCACTGGGCGCCGTCGTTGCCGAAGACGCGCTCGGGAAAGATCATGCGCCGCATCCTGCGCAAGATCGCCGCCGACGAGTTCGACACGCTGGGCGACATCTCGACGCTGGCCGACCCGTCGGTGGTCGAGACGCTGGTGAAAGAGAAGAAGGCGCGGCCTGCGAAGTAGTCCGTGCGCCGCGGCGCGCGATTGACGAACGGTCCAGGAAAGTCTGTAATAGGGCGGGGCATCCGGGGGGTCCCGCTCTCTTGGCCGACAACGTCTACGCACTGCTGCAGCAGGCCTGGTCCGTCTCGAAAACGAGCGACGCCAGCGTCTACGGCGTCGAAGTGGCCATCGTCACCAACGTCCAGGATCCCGAGAAGGCGGGGCGGGTGAAGATCTGCTTCCCGCGGCTGCCGGGCAAGCCCGAGAGCGACTGGGCGCGGGTCTCGCAGCCCTCCGCCGGCCCGGGCCGCGGGTTCTACTGGCTGCCCGAGGTGAGCGACGAGGTGCTGGTCGCCTTCGAGCGCGGCCAGGCCAACCTCCCCTACGTGATCGGCGCCTTGTGGAACGGCAAGGACAAGCCGATGAAGGACGCCTACACCGCCGATAACAGCAGGCGGATGATCCAGACGAGGTCGGGTCACCAGATCGTGCTCGACGACAAGGCCGGCGACGAGAAGATGACCTTCGCCGACGGGTCGGGGAAGCGGACGCTGACCTTCGACGTCAAGGGCAAGAAGTTCCTCATCGAGGCGAAGGAAGGCGACGTCGAGATCCACTCCAAGAAGAAGCTGGTGCTGGAGTGCGAGGACCTCGAGATCAAGACCTCGAAGACGGGCAAGTTCGAGATCGGCACGACGTTTGACCTGAAGGTCGCGGACAAGGCGTCGTTCAAGGCCGGCCCGAAGCTGGAGATGAAGGCCGGCAAGGTGAACTTGAATCCGCCCAGCCTGTCGATCGCGGCGCTGGTGACGGCAGCGATGCAGGCGGCGGCCGCAGCAGCAGCGGCGGCGACGGCAGCAGCAGCGGCGGCCCAGCAGCAGCAGCAGGCCGCGGCAGCCGGGGCGGCGCCGGCCGGACCGGCGACGGTCCCGACTTCGACGCCGGCAGCGGGCGGGGCGGCCGCGGCAGGGAGCGGAGCAGGCACCGGGGGAACGGCGGCGGCAGGCACGGCGGGCACCGCGGGAGCGGCCGCGCCGACAGGAACGGGCTGGACGACAGCACCCGCGGGCGGCGCTGCGGGAAGCTCCTCGGCCGGAACCGGCGGGACTGCGGCTGGCAGCGGAGGGACTGCGGCTGGCACGGGCGGAAGTGCGGCCGCGGCAGGTACGGGCGGTACCGCGGCTGGAACCGGTGGAGCCGCTGCCGCCGGAACCGCGGGCACAGGTGCCGCCGCGGCGCCGCAACCGTCGCTGACGACCGACGCGCAGAATCCGCAGCCCGCCAGCGCCGCATTCAAGCTCAGCTGGACGATCCAGAACTGGGCGCAGGGAATGACCGCTTCGATCGCCTGCGACAAGGACATCGGCGACGGAAATGGAACCAGCCCGCAGGACGTCACCAGCGCCGTGCAGGCGGACGGGTCCGGCTCGCTCGCGATCAGTCCGGCAGGCAGCGGCGGATTCACTGCGGGTAATTTCAGCTACACGCTGACCGTGACGCCCCAGGGCGGGACGGCGGTCTCCTCGTCCGCAGCGGTGGTCACCGTGCAGGGAGCCGCTGCTCCCGGCGCGCCGCAGCCGGCGCTGAAGTCCGATGCGAAGAATCCGCAGCCGGCCAGCGCAGCGTTCAACCTCAACTGGACCATCGCGAACTGGGTCCCGGGAATGACCGCCGCCATCGCCTGCGACAAGGATATCGGCGACGGCAAGGGCACCGACCCGCAGGACGTCACCGCGGCCGTGCAAGCCGACGGCTCCGGCACTCTCGCGATCACTCCTCCGAGCAGCGGCGGATTCACCGCCGGCAATTTCAAGTACACGCTGAGCGTCACGCCACAGGGGGGAACCGCCGTTGCGTCGTCGCCGGTTCCGGTCACGGTGCAGGCCGCCTCGGCGCCACAGCCCGCGCTCACCACCGACGCACCGAACCCGCAGCCGACGAGCGCCGCCTTCAACCTCAAGTGGACGATCGCCAATTGGGCGCAAGGCATGACCGCCGCCATTACCTGCGACAAGGACATCGGCGACGGCAA
>JANXXR010000379.1 GCA_025350525.1 Deltaproteobacteria bacterium | reverse complement strand
CTCAACGGCAAGGCCGTCCTGCCCATGATGCTCGGCCTCGGCTGCGTCACCATGGCGACCGTGACGACCCGGATCCTCGAGACGCGCAAGGAGCGGATCCTGGTGACGCTGCTGCTCGCGCTGGCCATTCCCTGCAGCGCGCAGCTGGCGGTCATCCTCGCCATGCTGGCGGTGGTGAGCTTCGGTGCGGCGCTCTGGTTCGTGAGCACCCTGCTCCTGGTGCTGTTCGCGGTGGGCTTCCTCGCGGCGCGGGTCATCCCCGGAAAAGGATCCGACTTCGTGCTCGAGCTGCCGCCCCTGCGCGCGCCCGCTGCCGGCAACGTCCTCGTCAAGACGGTGGCGCGGGTGGAGTGGTACCTGCGCGAGGCGCTGCCGCTCTTCGTGCTCGGCACCGCGATCTTGCAGGTGCTCGACAAGACCGGCGCGCTCGCGTCGGTCGAGCGGGCGGCGCGGCCGCTGGTGGTGGGCCTGCTCGACCTGCCGCAGGAATCGGCGGCGGCGTTCCTGCTCGGCTTCCTCCGGCGCGACTACGCGGCGGCCGGCCTCTTCGCGCACTACCAGCCCTACCTGCACGCCGGGACGCTGACGCGGACCATGGAGATCGAGATCGTCGTCTCGCTGGTCACGGTGACCCTCTTCCTCCCCTGCATCGCCAACTTCATCGTGCTGCTCAAGGAGCGCGGCGTGCGCACCGGGCTCGCCATCGCCGCCTTCGTCTTTCCTTTTTCCTTCGGGACCGGCGCGCTGGTGAACGTGCTGATGCGGAGGTTCTATTGAGCCCCGCCAGGCAGCTCTGCGGCCTGTGCGGCTGCTCTTTCGACCCGCAGTCGAAGGCCTGCCATCCCTCGTGCCCGCTCTCGGGCGCTTGCGGGATGGTCTGCTGCCCGCGCTGCGGCTACGGCGCGCCACAAGAAAATCGCGGCCTGGCCGGAAAACTCAAGAAGGCGCTGGTGCGCCTGGGGAGAAGTCCATGACGAGGCTTTCCGTTCTTCCCGCCGGCGCGCGTGCGCGGGTGGTGCTCCTCGCTCCGGAGCTGCGCGAGCGCGCCGATCGGCTGGCCAGCCTGGGCCTCTCGCCCGGGAGCGAGGTCGGCTTGCTGCAGCGGCGGCCGACCTTCGTGGTCGAGGTGGGCGAGACGCGCTTCGCGCTCGACCAGGAAGTGGCCCGGCAGATCTTCGTCCAGCGCGTCGCATAGGAGGCAAGCCATGGCACGCATCGCCGTCATCTTCGGTACCACCGATGGGCAGACCGCAAAGATCGTGCGGCACGTCGCCGACCTGCTGCGCAGCGAGCGGCACCTGGTCCAGATCCTCGACACCCGCGCTCCCCTGCCGCAGTCGCCGCTGGGGAACGTCGACGGGGTGGTCCTCGCCGCTTCGATCCGGATGGGAAAGTTCCAGCGGCCGCTGCTCGCCTTCGTCCGCGAGCACCGGGAGGCGCTTTTGCGGATCCCCACCGTCTTCCTCGCCGTCAGCCTCTCGGCCGCGCGCCAGACGCCTCCCGCGCGCCGCGAGGTGCAGAAGACCATCGCCCGCTTCGTCGCGGAGACGAAGTTCACGCCCGGCGAGATCCTGCCGGTGGCCGGAGCGCTGCCCTACTCGCGCTACGGCTTCTTCACCAAGCTGGCCATCCTCTTCATCTCGAAGATCTCGGGCGGCGACACCGACACCTCGCGCGACTACGAGTACACGGACTGGGCCGCGGTCTCGAGCTTCGCCCGCAGCTTCGCGGTCAGGCTGCGGGAAGCCTCGCCCCTCCCCCCGGCGCCTGCCGACGGCCATCGCGCCGCGGTGGCCACCTAGCCGACGGCCGGCGTCTCCGGACCGGATTCCGCCCGCCCGTAGGCGCAATTGCTGCGGCCTGGCGACGGCCTCGCGCAGAACCCTACCGGCGCCGCCGCGCGCTCCCCTCTGACGGGCCGCGTGGCAGGGGCGATGCATGCGCCCCCCTGCATGACCTCGCAGGGAGCTCCCATGAAGACGGTAGGCGAAATGATGACGGCACATCCGCGCTGCATCGCAGCGGCCGACTCGATCGGCGAGGCGCACCGCCTGATGAAGGAGGAGAAGCTGCGCCACCTCCCTGTCCTCGAGAACGGCAAGCTGGTGGGCCTGGTCTCGGAGCGGGACCTCTTGCGCCTGGAGGCGACGGTCGACGTCGACCCGAAGCGCGATCCCCTCAGCCCCCCCCAGTCGTCCCCCCCC
>JANXXR010000375.1 GCA_025350525.1 Deltaproteobacteria bacterium | reverse complement strand
CGTCAGATCGCGCAGGCCGGTCTCCTCCTCGATCTCGCGCAGCGCGATCTGCAGCGGATCGATCTCGCCTTCGCCGTGACCGCCCGGCTGCAGCCAGCGGTGGAGGCGGCCGTGGTGGAGGAGGAGCAGCTGCGTCCGGGTCGCGTCGAGGACGAAGCCGCTGCCGGTCAGGTGTCCTTCCAGCTGCGAGCGCAGGTGCGCGTCTCCCGGATGCGCGCGCAGGAAGGCGCGAATGAAGGCGACGTCGCGCGCCTCCTTCTCGTCTTGGCAGTGGTGCGCGGCGAGCTGCGCGTCGAGCTCCGACCAGTCGATGGGATCCACGCGCTCTCCATAATCCTGGAACACAGGCGCTCCACAGGCGCCGCCGCGCACTTTGCCAGAGCCTGTGGACGGCGGGAAAAGCTCCATGCATTCCGCGCCTCAAAGAGCAAGGGAGCCTGTGCGCAACCTGTGCCTGATCCGGCAAATTTTCCTAGTGTTGACGAGATGTTAGCTGCAGTGCTACCAAGCGCTTCCCCGTGGGGACGGCACGCCGCACTGCGGCCGTGTCGGACCCTCCGGGCAAGATAACCTGCCAATGACCGCGCGTGAGTACATCGAAGCCATCGCGCACGAGCTCTCGAAGGCGCGCGGCAAGGGCCTCGTGCTCTCGCCTGCCGACGCGCAGCTGGCGCTCGCCTGGCACGCCGGGCAGGTTCCGCTGCAGGCGGTGATCGCCGAAGTGCGCAGGGCGGCGTCGCTGCGGCCCCCGGTCGCGCACCTGCGCGGGGCGGCGGAGACGGGACTCTCGCTGCAGCTCTTCGCGGCGACGTTTGAGAGGCGGCTGAAAACGGCCCGCAGGGGAAAGGCGCCGGCCGAGAGCGGGCTGGCCGTGCAGCTGCGGGCGGCCGCCCGCGCTCCGGGGCTGGCGGCGCGCGCGGCCTGGGAGGCCCTGGCCGACACCGCCGAGGATCTCCTCGCCGGCGAGGGCGGCGAGCTCTACTGGTCGGCGGCGCTCCACGCGCTCAAGGAGTCGCTGCGCGAACTGCCCCGCTCTGCCGGGCTGCAGGCCGGCGCCGCCCTGCGCACCCGGCTCGCGCCCCGTCCCCGCAACATGCCGCGGCGGCGCTACCAGCGCAGCCTCCAGCTCATGCTCCTCGCCGCAGCCAGCGACCGCCTCGGCCTTCCGCCGCGCGCGTTCCTCCTCTAGAACCGGAGATTCCAGACCCCATGGCCGACGCCGCCGCCGTGCAGGATCCCAAGTGCGCCCTCTGTGGCGGCGAGGGCTTCACCTTCCAGGTCAAGGACCACCGCGCCCTGGCGGCGCCGTGCTCCTGCACGCTCGCGTGCACGCTCTGCGCCGGCTCGGGCCGGGTGTTTCTGAAAGACGAGCGCGGCTACGAAGCCCTGCGCGGCTGCTCCTGCGGCAGGGACCCGCGGCGGCTGGCGCTTCTCTCCGGCCTGCGTCTGCCGCTCAAGTTCCTCGACCGCACCCTCGCGATCTACCGCGCCTACAGCCCGGCGCAGGCCCGGGCCCTCTTGCGGGCGCGCCGCTTCGTCGACGAGTTCGTGCCCGGCGCCGGCGGGCAACGCGCCCTGCTCTTCTGCGGGCCGCCCGGCACCGGCAAGACGCACCTCATGTCGGCGATGCTGCGCGAGCTGGCGGCGCAGAAGAGCGTGCGCGGCCGCTACGAAGAGTTCTTCCTCCTCCTCTCCGACATCCGCGACGGCTTCTCCAAGAACCTCTCCTCCCGCGAGTGGCTCGAGCCGCTGCGCGAGGTCCAGGTGCTGGCCATCGACGAGATCGGCAAGGGCGGCAAGAACCGCGAGTGGGAGCAGGGCATCCTCGACGAGATCATCAGCGTCCGCTACAACGCCGGCCGCCCCACGCTGCTCGCCACCAACTACCCGCGGCCCGGCGCCACCTGGAAGTTTGCCGCCGAGGGCGAAGTGGGCGAGACGCTCGAGCAGCGGGTGGGGCCGCGCATCTTCTCCAGGCTGCACGAGATGTGCGACCTGATCGACGTCACCGGACCGGACCAGAGAGAGGTGCAACACGATGCTCGACAGGCGCGGGACGGAGCGGCCGACGGTTCTCTGCGTGGGCCGCGACCTGCAAGAGGCTGAGCGCCTGCGCCGGCTGCTCCCTCTGCGGATCAAGGCCGCTCCCTCGCCGGCAGAGGGCATCGCGGCGGCGCGCCTCTCTGACGTCGTCCTCCTCGAGGATCACGCCTGGCCCGCCCGCGACGGTGAGGCGCTGGCCGAGCTGCTCGCGCTCTGTGCGGCGCGGCGGCTCTCACTCATCCTCTCGCGGCGGCGCGGCGATCACGCAGAGCAAGGAGGCTTCCAGGTGGTGCAGCGGCCCTACCTGATGGAGCAAGTGGTGGACGCGGTCCGGCTCGCCCTCCTGCGGAGGCGGGCGTGAGCGACGGCCAGCACCTGGTGCCGCGGCGCCGACCGGAGCACCTGGGCGGCATCCTGCAACGCGCCCTGCAGCGGCACGGCATCTCGCGGCGGATGCCGCGGCGGATCGCACCCGACGTCTGGGAGCGCGCCGTCGGCAAGGAGCTGGCGGCCCGGGCGCAGCCCACCGTCCTCACCGCTGGCACGCTGCACATCCTCGTGGAGGATTACCGCTGGCGCGATCAGCTCGACGCCGCCCGCCACTTCGTCGTCGAGCGCATCAACCGGCGGCTGGGCGCGGGCGTGGTCCGCGAGCTGCAGTTCGGGCTCGCCCACGAGGGCGCGCTCAGCGAAGGGCGGCGCCGCGCGGGCCTCGCCGCCGTGCGCCCGCCGCCCGAGGTGTTGCTCGAGCCGCGCCGCGTGCTGGGCGACAGCCAGCTTCCGCCGGGGCTGCGCGAGGCGGTGCTGCGCGCGGC
>JANXXR010000270.1 GCA_025350525.1 Deltaproteobacteria bacterium | reverse complement strand
TGGATGCGGATCATTGCGGCGAAGCCCCCTGTGCTGTTTCTAGCATGCGGAGGGGCGGTTGCAGCCAGCCGCAGTCCGCCGAAGCTCGGCAGCAGGCGTCGGCCACCTTCTAGACCGCGGAGAGGCGGCTGAGCGCGGCATGGATCACCTCGACCGGCCCGCGCAGCCGCTCGCCCGGCGGCGAGAGGGGCAGAGTTGGCAACGGCGGCGGCTGGGTGCGTGCCTGCGCCGCGGAGGCCAGCCCCTCGAGCGCGAGCTCGATCTGCCGCGCGGCCTCCGGCGAGAGGTTGCCCGCTGCGGCGAGCGCGACGATAGCTCCCACCAGCCGGCGCGTCTGCGAGCGCACTGCCATCATCGCCTCCGACTCGAGGTCGGTGTGCCCTTCGTCGAGAAAGCGCTCGAAGGCGGCGTCGGCGTTGGCCAGCGCGAGGCCCACTTCGCGCCGCGCTGGATAGGAGAGCGGTCCCTGCCGGGCAGAGCTCAGCAGTTGGGCCGTCTTGCGCAGCACGCTGGCGAGCGCCGCCGGCAGCCGGTCGCGCTCGCGGTTCGGCCAGAGGGCGAACGAGCCGGCCAGAGCCACCAGTCCGCCCAGGAGCGTCGACGAGATGCGCGTTCCGGCGAGGTGCCAGTCGCCGGAGGCCGACTCGGCCATGAGCAGGAAGAGCGGGGTCATCAGCGCCGCGTAGATCGCGTAGTTGTGCCTGCGAAGCGCCGCCGCCAGAAGCGCCAGGGCGAAGAGCACCAGCGCCGCCCGCAGCTGGCCGTGGACCAGCGGCGCCAGCAGCGCGGCGACCACGGCCCCCGCGACGGTGCCGGCCATGCGCTGCAGCCCCCTGCGCAACGTCGCCCCCGAGTGCGGCTGGATGACGATCACCGTGGTGACGATGATCCAGTACCTCCGCGACCGGTGCAGCAAGAGGCCCAGCAGCGCGGCGGCGGCCGCCGTCGCCCCGACGCGGAGGGCGTGGCGCAACTCGATCGATCGCAGGGAGAGGACGTCGCGGATCGATCGTCGCGCGGCGGCCTCCAGCTGCACTTGCGGCGCCTCGAGACTGCCGGCCCCCGTGTGCAGCGCCGCCGCGGCCTCCAGCGCGAACTGCACATGCGAGAGCAGCGAGGCGAGCGGCCTCGCGAGCTCGCCGTCCGCTTCCAGCCGCACCACCGGCGTCGCGATCGCGGCCTCCTCCTCGCCCGCGGCCTGCGCGGCCGATTCCAGCGCGAGCGCGAGGCTCGTCATCGACGGCGCGAACGACGGCGGCGGCGGCGCGCCGCGCTCCTCGAGGGAGAGCAGCGTCTCCGACAGCGCCGAGAGGTCGCCCAGCGCCAGCTCCGCCGCTTCGTAGAGCGCGACGAGGAGGTCGCTGCGCCTGCTCTCTCCGCTGCGTCCGCGCCGGACCGAGCCCAGCACCGACCGCGCCGCCTCGAGCAGGGCGCGGATCTGGCCGCGGCCGCGCGCCGCCGTCTCGAACCATCTCTGCCCTCCGGCAGCGAGCTGCCGCGCCTGCAGCGCGAGCGCGCGGTGACACTCCGCCACCGCCCGCCGGACCGGACGGTAGGGGTGCACCGGCCACAGCATCAGCGCCAGCGCCGTCGCCCAGAGCGCGCCCGCGGCGAAGAGAAGACCGCGCAGCGCCAGCGAGCGCAGATCGGAGGCCGGAGCCCCGAGGGCGATGCAGAAGGCGATCAGCGAGAGCGTGCCGACGCCGCCCGCCGCCTCGCCGTAGACCCGCAGCAGGGCGCACCCGGCGGCCCAGAAGAAGAGCGCGCCCACGCCGGTCCAGGGATGCGCGGCGCAAAGCGTGCCCATCATCATCGAGGCCGCGCCGGTCAAGGCGTAGGCGAAAAGGGTGGCCGCGCGCAGCGGGTACGGGCCGCCGGGATCCGCGAAGGTGGTCAGCCAGCCGCCCAGGGCGACCCAGAGCAACTGCGGACGTCCAGTCGCCTCGCCGACCACGAGCGGCACCACGGTGGCGGTGGCCGCGCGCAAGCCCGCGGCGTAGTCGGGTCGCGCCGCGCCCCACTCCAGCATCTGGGTCAGCCGTCCGGCGCGCATGGCCGGAGTCATAGCGGAAAGCGGCGGCGCCTCCCACCGGGGCGGGCGGAGATCGCAGGGGGCGGGGGAAAGCGGCCCTCAGCCCCGGCGCTTTCGCGCCACGTAGGCCTCGATCTGCGCCACCGAGCCGAAGTTCTTCTCGTTCAGATCGCGGGCGTCGACCACGAAGGCGAAGCGCTCCTCCAGCGCCTCCGCCAGCTGCACCAGTTCGAGCGACGCCAGGTCGAGCGCCTGGGCGGGGTCCCCGGGAACCTCGGTGAACTGTTCGATCACTTCCACCACCTCTGACTTCACGCTTCCTCCGCGCGCCGCCGCAGCGCCTGCCGATCGATCTTGCCCGAGGGAAGCCGCGGAAGCGACTCCACCGGGATGATCTCCGCGGGTCGCTTCGCCGGCAGAAGCTTTCGGCGCAACAGCTTTCGCAATTCGGCCAGCACGCTGGCGGGCGCCTCGACGAAGGCGATCAGCCGGGCGCCCAGCGCCTCGTCGGGCAGCGCGACCACGCAGGCGTCGGCGACGCCGGGGCACTCCCGCATCGCCGCGGCGACTTCGTCCAGCCCGACGCGCTCACCCGCGCACTTGACGACGCCGTCCCCCCGGCCATGCACGAAAAGGCAGCCCTCTTCCAGGTGACCGACGTCGCCGGTGCGCAGCCAGCCGCCCGGCAAGAGCGCGCGGGAGGTCGCGTCCGGATCGTCCAGGTAACCCAGCATCACCGAGGGGCCGCGCACCAGGATCTCTTCGCCATCGATACGCAGCTCGATGCCCTGCAGCGGACGGCCGGCGGCGCCACGTGCAAAGGCGGGATCGGCGTCGGAGATCGCCGCCACCCGCGGAGAGGCTTCGGTGAGCCCGTACTGGTTCCAGAGGCGCGCGCTCGGGAAGGCGGTCCGGACCAGCGCGACGGTGGCGGCATCGAGGGAGGCCCCCGCGGACGCGAGGTAGTCGAGCGGCGGAGCAGAGATGCCTTCGACCACCGCTCTGGCGATGAGCCGCAGGGACGGCGGCACCGACGAGAGACCGCGCGCGCCCAGCCGCACCATCGCTGCCAGCTGCTCGGGCGGATATTTCAGCTCCCCGAGCAGGAGCGCGGTCCCGCCCGCATGCAGCGTGGTCAGCGCCTGCCCGACCAAGGCGTAGCTGTAGGTGAGGGGCAGCACGATGGCGGTCCGGGCAGCGGGCAGATATCGAAGGATGGCCTCGATGTTGGCGCGCAGCCCGTCGCGGGAGAGCCGCACCCCCTTGGGCGGACCGGAGGAGCCGGAGGTGAAGAGCAGCAGCGCCGTGCCTTCATCCAGCTCTCGGGGATCCGGAAGCTGCCGGAAGCCTTCCGCGTCGCGGAGCAGCACCGGTCGCGCCCGCCGGATCAGCGCCTCGGCGGGCCCGGCTCCGGCGCGAACATCGAGCGGAAGGAGGACCGCGCCGGACTCCCAGATGGCGAGGGCGGAGACGAGGAACTGCTGCGGATCGGTCATCCCCAGGGCGACGATCCGCCCCGGCGCCGCTCCCTGCGACCGCAGCGCCCGGGCCTCCTTCTCAACCTCTGCCCCGAGCTGCCGGTAGGTGAGCTGGGCCCCGTCGGGCTTGACCAGCGCGGGCGCGTCGGAGTCGCGGAGCGCGATCAGCACGGAACCATTCCCCCGCGGCCGGATCTCCGCCCGTCCACCATCGCGCGGCGCGCGGCGGGGGGCAGACCTCGGCGTTGATCGCACGCCTCGAAGGCCGGCATGCGCAGACATTACAACGTCCGCCGCCGATCCCGGCATCGCGAAATCGCGCGGTGTTGGAAGTGGGTTGGGACCGTGACAGTCGCGCCCGTTGGCGCAGCGCCGTGGCTTCATCCTGAGCGGAGGGTTTCGGTGTCCTGGCCGAAGGCTGGCCTCAGCGCCGCCCCTTCAGCTTCTCGACCATGAACCGCTTCAACGCCCGCGCGCCGTAGGTCAGCGACCGCTCTCCCCGGTGGATGAGCGCCACCGTGCGCCGGGGCGGAGATTGCACCTCGACCACCTCGAAGCGCGCAAAGGCGTGATCGCGGGCCATGATCTCCGGCATCAGCGCGACGCCCACGCCCCGCTCCACCATGCGCCGCTGGCTCTGGGGGTGATCGACCTCGATGCCGATGCGCGGCTTCTGTCCGCGCGCCTCGCACGCCGCCCAGAGCGCCGCGTTGGCTGAGGATCCGCCGACGATGACCAGCGGCTCCCCGACCAGGGCAGAGATCGGAACCGGCCGCCGCGAGCGCGCGAACCGGTGCCCGCGGGGCACCGCCAGGAGGAACGGCTCGCTCCAGAGCTTCTGCGCCACCAGGTCGACCCGCTGCAGCGGCAACGTCGTCACCGCCAGGTCCAGATCGCCCCGCGCCACCCGCTCCTCCAGCGCGTCGGAGAGCCCTTCGCCGAGCCGCAGCTGCACCTCCGGGTTCTCCCGGAGGAAGGCCTCGACCAGCGCCGGTAGGCTGTAGGCGCCGACGGTCGGCAGGGCGGAGATCGAGACCGGCCCCCGCGGGGTCTGCGCCAGCTCGTGCAGCTCGCTGGTCCCCTGCCGCAAGGCATCGAGCGCTTCCCGCGCCCGCTTGAGAAACCGCCCTCCGGGATCGGTGAGCACCACCCCGCGCGGCGTGCGCACCAGCAGGCGGACATCCAGCTCCACCTCGAGCGCGTGCAGCTGCCGCGAGAGGGTGGGCTGCGAGAAGCCCAGCTGCCGGGCCGCCCGGGTGAAGGTCCCGCGCTCGGCCACGGCGAGAAAGGCCTCCAGCTGCTCGATGGTCACGAAAGGTACTCTATGCAGAATCCGAATAACTTGCATTCCGCAAATGCAGATCCTGAATGGGGGGCTGTGCATCTACCCTGCCGCAATGAGTTCCACCGGAAATCGCAAGCTGGCCACCGCCGCCGTGCTGCTGGGCCTGGTCATCAGCGCCTTCGAGGGCACCGTGGTCACCACCGCCATGCCCACCATTACCCGCGCGCTGGGGGGCAGCTCGCTCTACGCCTGGGTCTTCACCGCCTTCCTCCTCGCCTGCACGCTGGGCGTGATGCTGGTGGGAAAGCTGGGGGACCATCTCGGCCGCAAGCCCGCCTTCATCGGCGGCCTCGTCCTCTTCCTCGCCGGCTCCGCCCTCTGCGGCGTCGCCACCACCGTGCCGTGGCTGATCGCCTTCCGGGTCGTGCAGGGGTTGGGCGCGGGCGCCATCCAGCCGACCACCATGACCATCGCCGCCGACCTCTACACGCTGCAGGAGCGCGCGGTGGTGCAGAGCGTCTTCACCGGCGTGTGGGGCCTCGCCAACGTGCTCGGCCCCGTCATCGGCGGCTGGATCGTCGGGCACGCCTCCTGGCGCTGGGTCTTCCTCGTCAACCTGCCGGTCGGCCTGCTGGCAGGTGGGCTCTTGATGGTGAGCTATCGCGATCCGCCGCGCGCCCGGGGCAAGGTCGACCTGTGGGGGCCGATCCTGGCCGGCGCCTCGGTGGCCTTGCTGCTCATCGCGCTCGAGCCGGGCAACTCTGCCCCGCTGCGCCTCCTGCTCGCCGCGGCGGGTCTGGTCATCGGCGCCGTCCTCGTCGCTCACCAGCGCCGGGCGGCGGAGACGCTGCTCCCCATCGCCTACCTGCGCGATCGCACGGTGCAGTCCGGCCTGCTCGGCGGCGCGGTCGCGGGCGCCCTGCTCTACTCGAACACCGCCTACGTGCCGTTGTGGATGACCTCGCACGGCTACAGCGCGCTGCTCGCGGGCGTCGCCCTGGTGCCGATGCTCGCTGGCTGGGCGCTGGGGTCGATGTTCGGTGTGCGGGTGATGATCCGCGGCGGCATGCGCGCCAGCGTCGGCGGCGGCTTCGCGCTGGCCGCGGTCGGCGCCCTGCTGCTCGCCGTGGTGGTGGGCGCGCACGAACCGATCGTCTGGGCCTTCGTGACGCTGGCGGTGCTCGGCGTCGGCCTCGGCCCCGCCGCCAGCACGGCGACCATCGGCCCGCAGAGCGTGGTGCTGTGGCGGGCGCGCTCGGTGGTCACCAGCGCGGTGTACGCGAACCGGATGCTGGGCGGCGCGGTGTCCATCGCGCTTCTCCATCTCTGGCACGGCTCGCCCGACGTGCAGGTGATGCTGATTGCCCCCATCGCGCTGTTGGGCGGACTGCTCCTCCTGCCGCTCTCGCCGGCGGGGCGGATGTCCGGCGCCGAAGGGCTCGACCTCGCCGTCGAGTAGCCCTGTTTCAGTTCGGTTTCGCCCGGAAACTTGTTCCCCCGCGGGCCGTCTCTGTTGCAGGAGGCGCCAGATGCCTGTCCTGCTTGCGCTGCTCGCATTCGTGGTCCGTCCGCTCTGGGCGCCGGTCGATCTCCGCTCCATCGCCGGCAAAGCCCACGGCTTCACCGTCTTCGTGGTCGCCAGGAGCAACGGGGCTCAGACCTCCTCCTCCGGCGTGCTGATCCGCGGCGGCCTGGTGCTGACCGACCTGCACGGGCTTCTCGAGAGGAAGGCCGACGGTACGCTGGTCGAGGCAGAGATCGTCGTCGTCCTCGACGGGCTGGGCGCCGTTCCGGCCCGGCTGTCGGGCGCCGATGTCGCCCTCGGCATCGCCGTCCTGCAACTTCCCGACGAGGCGCGCAAGCTGCCCGGGGCAGACATCGCCACCGCGGATCCGGCCATCGCGGACCAGCTCCTGGCCATGGGCACGGATGGCAAGGTCGTCGATGTGCTGGGCGTCCGGATCGACCACGTCGGCCTTCCGCTCCTGCACACCAGCGCCACGCTGCCCGACAGCTTCCGCGGCGGGCCGCTCTTCGACGCCAGCGGCCACCTGGCCGCGCTCGAATTGCCGGCCGGTGCAGCGGCGGCCTCCTCGGTCCTGCGGCTGCTCGAACAGAAGTGAGCGGGCGCGCGGCCGGGGCCGTTAGCGTTCCGTCCGGACGGTCACCGCCGGCCCTGCGTCCTGATCCGGCCCCAGCGCCTCCATGCCGCCCTTGACCGTCGCCACGTGGTTGAAGCCCATCGCCGCCAGGTCCGCCGCTGCCGTCGCCGAGCGCACACCAGTCCTGCAGACGACGATGATCGGCTCGTCGCGGCTCCAGCCCGCCGCGGCAGCCGCCAGCGTCGAGAGAGGAACGTTCTGCGCGCCGGGCAGAGGTCGCAGCTCGCCAGCAAACTCTGCCCTCTCCCGCACGTCGATGAGGCGGGTGGCGGACTGCCGCGAGCCAAGCGCGGCAGGGTCGATCTCGCGCACGGTGCGCCCGTCCTGCATGCCGCAGGCGCGGTTGGCGGGGACCGCCTCGTCGATCTTCCTCGGCCTGGGCAGGTTCAACCCATTCATCAGCTGGATGAACTCTGCCCGGCTGCGGCCGGCGACCCTGGCGTTGAAGCGCTTCTCCTCGCCGATGGTGGAGACGGTCAGCCCCTTGTAGTCGTGGGCCGGATGCACCTCGGTGTGGTCCGGAAAGGCGAAGAGCACCTGGGTGATGGTGTCGTAGAGCTGGCCGGCGTCGCCGTTCTGGAAGTCGGTGCGGCCCGCCGCGCGGATCATCAGCGCATCGCCCGTGAATAGGTGGTTCCCGACTTTGTAGGTCAGGCTGTCGTCGGTGTGGCCCGGCGTCTCGAGGACCTCGACGACCAGGCTGCCGCAGCGCAGCTGGTCGCCTTGGCAGACCTGGAGGTCGGCGCAGGAAGGACCTCTCCGCCCCGCCACCGTGCGCGCGCCGATCTCCGCCCGCAGCAGGCCGGCGGCGGTGACGTGGTCCGCATGGACGTGGGTGTCGAGCACGTAGACGAGCTTGAGCGCGAGCTCGCGCAGCAGGCCCAGGTCGCGCTGGAGCTGCTCGCGCACCGGGTCGATGAGCACCGCCTCGCGGGTCACCTCGTCGGCAAGCAGATAGGTATAGGTCGAGCTCTCGGAGTCGAAGAGTTGGCGGAAGATCATCTGCGCTCCTTTCCGCGACGGCGGCCCTGCGCGGACCGCCCCTCGCTCCGGTGAGAGCACGAATCGCGGCTCAAGGTCCATCTCTGCCCGGCGGGTGGTTGATCATCTCGCCGTCCTGAAGCAGGCTGCCTGCGCCGGCCCCCGCAGGAGGACTTCATGACGAAGGCCCGTCCGTCCCGCCGCGATCTGCTCCGCCTCGGACTTTTCGGAGCGCTCGGCGCCCGCGTCGCAGCCGCTGCTGAGGGCATCGCGAGACCGGAGGGCCTGATCGTCCGCAATGCGCGCCCACTCGATCTGGAGACGCCGGGAGCGGCTCTGGCCGACGAGTTCACCCGCAACGACCTCTTCTTCGTGCGCAGCCACTTCGGCGCGCCGCTGATCGACGCCGCCAGCTGGCGCCTGCGCATCGAGGGGATGGTGGAGGCCCCTGTCGAGCTGACTTTGGCGCAGCTGCGATCTCTGCCCCGGGCTTCGGCGCCGGCGGTGCTGCAGTGCGCAGGCAACGGGCGGGCGCTCTTCAAGCCGCGCGTGGCGGGCGCGCAGTGGCAGCGCGGCGCGGTGGGCCAGGCGCTCTGGCGCGGCGTGCGGCTCGCCGACGTCCTGGCCAAGGCAGGCGTGAAGGAGGGCGCGCACTTCGTCACCTTCATTCCCGGCGACCACCCGCTGGCGGAGACGGTGCCCGCCTTCAATCGCAGCATTCCCCTGGAGAAGGCGCGCAAAGACGTGCTGCTGGCGTGGGAGATGAACCACGAGAAGCTCTCGCCGCTGCATGGGGCGCCGCTGCGGGCGGTGGTGCCGGGCTGGGCCGGCGACCACTGGGTGAAGTGGCTGCGCGGCATCCGCGTCGAGGAGAAAGAGGATCCGGGATTTTACATGCAGACCGGCTACAAGATGCCGACCGAGCCCATCGCGCCGGGAGGGACGCCAAAGCAGGTGGCCTCGCTCACGGCGGTGCCGGTGAAGTCGCTGATCGCGCGGCCGCTCGAGGGGACGGTGGTGCGGGCCGGCGAGGTGGTGGTGCAAGGCATCGCCTTCAGCGGGGCAGGGATCGTCACCCGGGTGGAACTCTCGGCGGACGACGGCGCGACCTGGCAGGAGGCGGCGGTGAGCCCGTCGCGGGGGGCCGGCTCCTGGCAGCCGTGGAAAGTCCGCTGGCGGGCAGACCCGGGTCAATATTCGCTGCGGGCGCGAGCGACGGACAGCACGGGCGAGGTGCAGCCCGCGGAGCCGCGCTGGAACCCGGGCGGCTACCTCTACAATGCATGGGACGCCGTGCACTGCGAGGTGCGGTCGTGAAGGCGCCGGCACGGTTCGCGCTGAGCAGCCTGCTCATCTCCGCCTGCGCTTCTGGGCCCGCGCCCTCCAAGGCGGCGACGCCCGCGGCTCCTGCCGTCGAGACCGCGGCCGCGCCTTCGGGAACTCCGGGTCCGGCAGGCGCGCCGGCTCCCGCAGTCAGTCCGGCTCCGACCGGTGCGCCGGCTTCAGGGACGGGACCCGCTTCGGCCTCCGCCGCTGCGGCGAGCCTCGCCGCGAACTCTGCCCCGGGGCCGGCCGCCGTCGCGCCGCTCTCGGCTGACGAGGGCGCGCTGCTCTACGCAACCGCTTGCACCTCTTGCCACACCGGCGAGTTCGTCGCGGGGAGCCGCATCTCCCTCAAGGGCTGGACCGGCGAGGTCGCCAAGATGCGCAAGTGGGGCGCGCCCGTGGAGGAGGAGCAAGCGGCGCCGCTCGCCGCCTGGCTGGCGCAGAAGTATCCCGTTGGCGAAGCGCCGCCCGCCGCCGAGACCATCACCGCCGCGGCGGCGGCCGCGACAGTGCAGCCGCAGGGTCACGCGCGCCGCGGAAAGGCAGAAGCCGGAGGGCAGATGTTCGCGCAGGCGTGCGCGTCCTGCCACGGCGCCGCCGCGAAGGGGCTGGGCGGAGGTCCGTCGCTGGTGGAAAACCCGGTGGTGCATCAGCCCGAGCGATTCGCCAAGCTGGTGCACGAGGGCAAGGGAAGGATGCCCGGCTTCGACGCGGTGACGCCCGCCCAGATGGACGACCTGCTCGCCTGGCTCATGCAGCCGCGCTGAAAGTTGGCTCTGGCGCCAACGCCACCGCTGCCTGGGCGGAGATTGAGATTGGAGCGAGAAACCGCAGAGCCGGACCGTCGCGGTGCACGTCCCCGGAGCGATCTGAAAGGACACCGAGAACACCGCCGACGTGCTGGTTGCGGGCGTGGGCAAGGCCGGCACCATCACCGCGTCGCCGAGGTCATCAAGCGAGCGCTTCTTCATCGACCATGGCACCGGCGTCGTCATCGGCGAGACCACGCGCATCGGCCGCAATGTCGCCTCTATCAAGGCGTGACGCTCGGGGCAAAGAGCTTTCCTCTCGACGAGCACGGCCATCCCAGGAAGGGGCTCGAACGACATCCCATCCTCGAGGACGAGGTCATCGCCTACGCGGGCGCGTCGATCCTGGGCCGCGTCTACCAGGGGCAGGGCTCGAGCATCGGGCAACGTTTTGGCTGACCACCTCGGTCCCGCCCCGCAGCACGGTGACGCAGGTGGCGCCGCCGGAGAATCACTTCGCCTCCGGCCGGGGAATCTGAGCCCGGTGCCCAGCGGGGTCTCGATGCTCGCCGACACCTGCGCGGCCTCGTCAGGGAGAGGTCGGATACTCCGGGGCATTGACGGAAACGACAGTCGATGGTCTCTTGAAGAGGGGTCGGAATGGCTTCCGACGGACGGCAAATCATCCAGCACCAGCCGGGCCTCGAGGGCAACCCGAGGACGCGCCCGCTTAAGACCGGCAAGGAGTTCCTGCTCGTCATCGGGCAACCGCGCGTCATCCAGCTGCGGTTTGATGGCGCGACCTACCGCCCCGGCGACGCCTGCCAACTCCTCCTCGACGGCAGCGAGTTGGGAACGACGCCGCTCAGCTTCATCGTCGAAGCGGAAGACCCGTGCGGCGCCTGGACGACGGTGGCAACCTTGAAGGCCGAGGTGAGCGCCGATCGCACGCAGGCCGTGGCCCGGTGGTCATTCCCCGTGCCTCCAGGTTGGGCTGAGCTCGTCGCGGCGCAGGTCGAAGCGAAGCGCGGCAAGCTCCTCCAGGCCGGTTGGGAGCGTGACGAGGTCACCGCGGGCGAGGCGCTGGAGGTGCACGTCACCGCGCAGGGCATGGAGGATTCCTCGCTCGTGTTCCTGGTGGAATGCGAGGAGCCCGACGGCACCTGGCGCTGCGTCTCGAACTGGGAAGGCGTCATCAAGGAAGGTTCCTGCCGCGGGGAGTGGCGGACGCCCGAGGCACCGCCCGACCTCCGGCTGACGGCCGCGGGCAACCTGCAGCACTGCCGATTCGAGGACGGCGTCGAGCTTCCGGCCGGCCAGACTGCCTGGCTCGCCGCCCACTGCGAGGGACTCGACGGGCAACTGGTCGAGGTGATCCTCGAGCAGGAGCAGGGTGAGGGTTGGGTGGCGGCAGGGAGCGCAATTGCGACGGTCAAGGTTGGACGCGCACGGGCGGGAATTCCGCTCGCTTCGGAGTGATTCCGGACGACCAGTCCGGCGAGGGGGAAATTCCAAATGGCGTTGAACGCGTATCTGACCTTGAAGGCGGCGCACGCTGGCGACATCCACGGGTCCGTGACCCAGAAAGGGCGCGAGAACTCGATCATGGTGATCGCTGTCAATCACCGTATCGTCTCGCCCACCGACGCTGCCAGCGGGCAGGCATCAGGCAAGCGCGTGCACAGCCCATTCGTCATCACCAAGGAGCTCGATAAATCGAGCCCCCTCCTCTACCAGGCGCTCTGCACCAACGAGACGATCACCGCGTGGACGCTCAAGTTCTGGACTGCGCAGACGAAGGCGGTGGCGGGTGGCGGCAGTGAGGTCCAGCACTTCACCGTCAGCCTCACCAACGCCCGCATCTGTTCCATCGACTTCCAGCAGCCGAACACCAAGCACCCGGATTTGGTGAAGTTGGGGGATTTTGAGGAAGTCGGCTTCGCCTATCAGAAGATCGAGTGGACCTGGATGGACGGCGGCATCTCGTTCACTGACGACTGGGAGTCGCCCCAATGACGGACAGCAAAGATCCACCCGCCGAAGAAACCGGACCCGTCCAGCGCTACCGCTTCCGGGTGCGGACCGCGGATGGACGCGAGCTGGTCAGCCACATTGCTGCCGTGCGGCTCCCGGTCGCGCAGGCCCTGGAGCCTGTGCCGATCCAGGCGGCACCTGCTCATGCCGCGGCGCCGTCGAAAGCTTACGTTCCGGTGCGGATCCTGGTCTCCGTCCAGGCGAGCAGGCAGGGCGCATTCAAGCCTGACAAGTCGGGCGCGCTCCTGGGACACCAGTTCAATGCGGTAGAGCTGGAGTTCACGCTCGGCTCGACGCGCGCCGCTGCGTCATCCACCGGCAAGCATGGCCACGGCCTGGTCAGGCTGGTGCGTGAGATCGGCCCTTCCACTCCGCAGTTCCGGCAGGCCCTGGTCACGAACGAGGCCCTCACCTCGGTCACCTTCAGCTGCTATGGACACGAGGTGCCGGTCGGGACGGCCGAGGTGGAGTTCTTCACGATGAAGCTCACCAACGCGAGGGTCGCCTCGGCCGAGTTGGTGATGTTGAATAACAAGCACCCTGACTTGATGAAGTATGCCGAGTCCGAAGAGCTCAAGCTCGCATACCAGTCCATCGACTGGACCTGGAAGGACGGCGCCACCGCACAGGACGAGTGGAGATGACCGCGACGGCGGAAACGGTTGCTGATTGATTTGCATGATTAAAATAGGGATCAATACCGGAGCGCGGCCAACGCCACCCCTAGGTGAGCCCGCCTTGCGGCGCGCCTCGCTGGCGTGCGCTACCAGACGTCGCAGCGCTTCTCCGGCGGGCGAACCATCGCCGCGCCCGCCTTGCAGCTGAACGCCTGCTGGAAGGCCGGCAGATTCGAGAGCGGCCCGATCACCCGGAACTTCGCCACCGGATGCGGGTCGCCCTGGATCATCAGCCGCTGGGCTTCGGGCCGGATCTCGTCGCCGCGGAACTGCCCCCAGGCGATGAAGAACTGCTGGTCGGGGGTGAAGCCGTCGGTCGAAGGCGGCGCCGGATGCTGCTGCAGCGCCTTCTGCAACGCCTTCCAGGCGAGGTGGGCGCCGCCCAGATCGCCGATGGCTTCCCCCAGCACCAGCTTGCCGTTGTGGTGCAGGCCGGGCTCGACGAAGTAGCCCTCGAACTGATCGGAGACGCACTGCGCGCGGCTGTGGAACTCGTCGAGGTCGGCCTTGGTCCACCAGTTCTGCAGCCGGCCCTGCGCGTCGTACTGCGAGCCCTGATCGTCGAAGCCGTGGCTGATCTCATGACCGATGCCTACGCCCATGCCGCCATAGTTGACCGCGTCGGTAGCATCGAGGCTGAAGGCAGGCGGCTGGAGGATGCCCGCGGGGAAGGTGATCTCATTGAGGAATGGATCATAGGACGCATTGGAAGTCGGCGGCGTCATTCCCCAGCGGCCGCGGTCGGTCGGCTTGCCCACCAGCGACCGGTCGTCATTGACGTTCCAGGCCCGGCCGGCGGCAAAGTTCTGCCAAAAGGTCTCGCGCCGCACCCGGACGCTTCCATAGTCCTTCCATTGATCTGGATATCCAATCTTTGCGTGGAAGGTGGCCAGCTTTTCCAGCGCTTTTTTCCTCGTCGCTGGACCCATCCATTCCACCGTCTCAATGGTGTCCTTCATCGCGGACAACAGATTCTTCACCAGCTCCTGTGCGCGCGCCTTGGCCGCGGGCGGGAAATAGCGCTCGATATACTTGCGGCCGAGCGCGTCGCCAAAGAGCGCGTCGGTGCTCTGGGCGCAGCGCTTCCAGCGCGGCTTCATTTCCGGAACGCCCGCCAGCTGGTGCTCATTGAACTCGAAGGACTCCCGCGCGAACGGCTCCGACAGCCAGGGCGCGGCGGCCGCGAGCAGCTGCCAGCGCAGATACGCCCGCCACGCCGAGACCGGGGTCTGCGCGAGCTCGCGATCAACCGCCGCGAGGAACCTGGGCTGGTCGACGTTGAGGTCCGCGCGCGGCAGATGCGCACCGTCGAAATAGGCGGCCCACTGGAGATGGGGCGCCAGCGTCTCGAGCCCGGCAAAGCGGGTCTTGTGATCGGTCGCCGCCGGATCGCGCAGCTCGACGTTGTCGAGCGACGCCTCGGCCAGCCGCTTCTCGAATGCAAAGACGGTTTCGGAGACCTCCTTCGGATCGGGGACGGCCGCGAGCCCCATCAGCCTCACCAGATGCGCCCGATAGTTGTCGCGCGCCTGGGCGAAGCGCGGCTCGGGCTTCAGATAGTAATCGCGGTCGGGCAGGCCGAGGCCGCTCGCGGAGATATCGGCGATGGTCTGGTCGGGCTGGTGGTTGTCGGGCTGCGCCGAGACAGCAAACGGCGCCGCCACGCCCAGGTCGTGCAGCTCGACGATCATCTTCTGGACCGCTTCCGGGGCCTGCAGCGCGTCGATCTTCTCCAGCAGCGGGCGCAGCGGAGTCAGTCCAGCCGCGTTCACCCGCGCCTCGTCCATGCAGGAGGCGTAGTAGTCGCCGACCAGCTGCTCGACGCTGCCCGCCCGCCACGACTTGGCCGAGATCTCGTCGAGGATGTCGCGCAGCTGCCCCTTGTTGGCCTCGCTCGCCTGCCAGCGCCGGCTCCAGCGCTGCATCGAAGCAGGAATGGGATTCTGCGCCCGCCAGGCGCCGTTGGAGAACGCGAAGAAGTCGTCGCACGGGTCGGCAGCGCGGTCGAGGTCGCCCACTTCGACTCCGCGCTGCGGCGTCGAGGGCAAAGCCTTTTGCTGCGGCGAGGCGGCGCAAGCGACCAGCAGCGCGGCGACCGGAACCCGGAACGTGGACATGGGTATCCCCTTCTGGTGAGAGGAGGACGTCCGGGCCCGCGGGCTATTTCACCGGCTTCCCTTGGTCCGCTCTACCGCGAGCACGCCCGGTCGGCGCGTCAGTCGAAAAGCTTGGCGGCGCACTTGGCGGCACTGAGCACCAACACGATGATGGCGAACACGCGCCAGGGGCCGATCGGCCGCGCCCAGACCATCCGCTCCGTGACGGGGTTGGAGAAAGGGTACCGGAGGTCAGGAATGTTGTGCGTGGTGCGGCTTTGCAATGGCTCTGGTGGCACGTAGCGCAGCGGAGCGGCCAGCGCTTGGTATTCAGGCGTTGCCGGCAGCGGGCAGGCCAGAAGCGCTAGCTGGAACTGCTCGGGCGGCAGATAGCCGTGGACCTCCACGTAATGCGCGATCATCGCGGGGCATACATAGACGAGCGGACCTGCCACGACGCCGAAGTTGCTGCCGTCGCGAGCGCGATTGCAAAGCTCGCAGGTGTGGAAACCCATGAAGAAGCCCCAGTTCAGTGCCTCTGTGCTCGTCCCCGCCTGCTCCGCGAAGCGGGCCAGCCGCCAGCGCACCGGCTCGGGAACCGGACCGCGCGCAAAGGGATGCTTGTCGTCGAGCCAGCCGACGGCGCGGACGTGCGGTCCGCGGTCCACCTGCGATTCCTGGGCGAGGTCGGGAAAGTACATCGCGGCTTGGTTCTAGCGCGACTTCTCGAAGGCGCCCATCAGCTCGGCCTTGCCGAAGATGTACCCTGTTCGCGCTGCGGGTCTCAGTGCAAGAGGTGAGTGGGCACCGCCAGCACGATGAGGAGCAGAAAGAAGAGCGCGCTCGACGCCGCCGTGAACTTGAGGGCCGTCTTCGAGGACAGCCCCCGCCGTCGGGCAAACTGGCGCGCGACGACGAGCACGCCGACCACGGAGAGAAGATTTGCCAACCCCATCGCCGCGGCCTCGCGTCCCGAAGGGCGGGAGGGCGGCGGCCAGACGGGCCTCGCGCACCACGTTGCCAGCATCGAGACGCAGAGGTAGGCGACGAGCGCCAGGATCAGGCCGAGCCACCTGCTGCCGGGGTTGGCCAGCCAACTCGCCGCTGCCTGCTGGAGCCGAGGAGCGCCGGGCCCGAAGCGCAAGTCGCTTTGCCAGGTTCGCGGCGCGCCGGTGAGCTTGAACCTGGTGTAGCGAACCGACTCCCTCAGGTTCGTCCTCGAGTCGAGGCCGAGCAGCTGGAGGGCTTCGGCTGATCCTTCGAGATCGCCCAGGTAGTGCTCGGTGACGAGCCCGGCCGGCGGCTTCTCGAGCGCCTGCGCGAAGCCAAGGACCGTCACCACCACCTCGACGTGATCTCCCGGCAGCGCCGAGCTGGCGACGAGCGGAAAGAAGCCTTGCTGAGCCGGGAAGGACAGCTCGATGCCGAGCGAGGAGAGCAGGCGGGTCGAGCCTTCTGTCGCGGCGCGGTACGCTGCCGGGTCGACCACGCGGACGACCGCGAAGCAGCCGGCAGCTCGAGCCGCGAGGGATTGAAGAGCGGAGTCCGGAAGCGTCAACCCGAGGCGAGTCAGGTGATCGGCGAGCGCGGCGCGGGACTCGGCGCTGATGAGCTCGAGCTCGACGCCGTCGCGCACCATGCGCTGGTGGAGGATCGCTTCTTCCCTGTTCGAGTCGCCGCTCCTCAGGAGTAGCCCGAGGCCGACGATGGGGAGCGTCCAGATCTGCGGGGCGGACATCAACAACAGCACTTCGCGAGCGGAACTGGCGAGGTACTTCGCCGGCTGTACGCCGCGGAAGCGTGGGAACCCGCGCAGGATGCCGGCGCGCACCGCCGCCGCCGGCGCCGGTACCGGCGTCACCCAGACGAGCCTGCTCACCTGCTCGTCGGCGAGTTTCTCGTCGACCACGATCTGGAGCAGCAGATGCTCGGTCCCGTCGCGGCACGTCGATGGCCGCATACTGACCGCGCTCTTCGAGGAGGTGCCAGCCGGTCGTGTCCCGATAGGCCGGGATGCCATCGGCGCGGGCGGGCGTCGTGCTGAAGGCGGCGACGAGCGTCAGCGCCGGGAGGATGGTGCGGAGCAGCATGTGGATTTACTCGATTCCGCGCTTCCCGCGACCAATCGTCTCGAGCATTCGGGCCACGAGTTTCTGCGCGGCGACCTGGACGTAGCCATCGCGGACAAGGCCCGCAACCGCGCCCCAGTCGGGCCGCGGCGTGAGGCGGACGCCGACCCAGCCGCTCGCGCCGACATATGGTGGCCGGAAGTAGCGCTCCGGCTCGCAGGCCACCAGCGCCTCTTGCGCCCCGATGGGGAGTGGCACCCAGACCGAGACCTGGGCCGCACCGTGGTGGTGATCGTCGAACATGGCAAAGACCTTGCCCTTGCCGGCAAACCAGGTGGGCTCGCCGTGCGAGAGCTTCTCCGTCGCCTCCGGCAGCGCGAGGCAAATGGCGCGCAGCCGGACCAGGAGCCGTTCGCTCTGCGCCGTGCGCGGAGGCTTTCCATGGGCTCTTGAGGAGCGGGGGGCGCGGCTCGCCATCTGGAGAGACTACAACGCTGTGTTCAATCGAGGCTGGCGAAGGCCGCTTTCCGAGAGCGGATGAGCCGGGCGGCAAGCGCCCGCTCTTCGCCGGAGTCGGCCGGGGGTCTCCGTGATGGACTTCGCGATGAGCTTCATTCAACCTCGTACGTTCTGGTACTTATTTAGTTTTCCACCGGCTCGAACCTGCGGCAACGCACCTTGGCTTGACTCGCCCTACCCCCCGGGCGTTCTGTCGCTCGCCCGCTCGCTCGTAGAGCGGCCCGCAACCAACCTAGGGGTCGTGATGTCCAAACCAATTGCCTATGTACTCGCCGCGGCGGGTCTCCTCGCGCTCGGCGCTGCGCCGATCGCTTCTCAAGTGCGCAACGCTGCCGATGCCCGCGCGCCCCAGGCGCCCGCGCTCGGGTACAAGAAAGGCGCCAACGACTCTGGAGCCAAGGCGCGCAACGTCGAGGACGCGCCCGGATCGAACGAGGTCCGCAACCCCGACGACACGCCCGACTTCGAGGCCTATCTCAAGCGCGCGTATCCGTCGGACGAGATCCCCTTCGAGGCGACCGCCGGCGCGCAGTCCGGCTGGTCGTCGATGAGCGCGGGCGAGCACTCAGCCGGCTCGTGGAAGCTGATCGGACCGACCGAGGCTACCTATCCCGCGGTCCTCGACGTATTCCTCGGCGACGGCGCACCCTACGTCGCCTCGGGCCGCGTGACCGCGCTGGCCATCGGATCGCGCTGCAGCGAGGACGATTGCCCCCTCTACCTGGGCGCCGCGGGCGGAGGCATTTGGCGCACGCGCAAAGCGCTCGACAGCCATCCGCGCTGGCAGTTCGTCTCCGGCAGCTTCGGCACCAACGCCATCGGCTCGCTGATCCTCGATCCCACCGACGCCACCGGCCGCACGCTCTACGCGGGCACCGGTGAGCTCAACGCCGCGGGCGACTGCGAGGCGGGTGTCGGCGTCTACAAGTCCACCAACGCTGGCGACACCTGGACGTTCGTGGCGGGCAGCGACATCTTCTTCCAGCGGTCCATTGGCCGCATGGCGGTGGACAGCGCAGGCAATCTGCTCGTGCCCATCGGCAGCGGCGTGCGCGGCATTTCTTCGGTCAGCGGCGGTGCGCTCTCGAGCGGCAACGCCAACCATCCGCTGCCCGTCCGCGGCCTGTACCGGCAGACCGGATCGACCTTCTCGCTCATCTGGCCCAGCCCTTTGCCGGCGCGCGGCTCGACCCGCGTGATGGTCGACCCGACCCATCCGAACATCATCTACGTCAACGCGTTTGCCCAAGGCATCTGGCGGTCCTTGGATAACGGCACAACCTTCGCGCGCATCTTTGCGCCGAAGGATCCAGGCGCAGTGGCGTCGGCCACCGACCGTTCCGAGTTCGACGTCACCACGCTCGCGAACGGCGCGACCCGCATGTACGTCGGCGAAGGCCAGAGCGGCCGCCCGGGCTTCCATTCGAACTTCTGGCGGAGCGACAACGCCGACACCACCGCGACCTTCGTTTCAATGGGCGGGGCCCAGGTCGACAACTACTGCACCGGCCAATGCTGGTACGACAACGTCGTTGCCACTCCCAAGGGCTTCCCCGACATCGTGTACCTGGCAGGTTCGTTCGACTACGGCATGGTCAACGGTGCCACCAACGGCCGAGCGGTACTGCTCTCCACCGACGGCGGGAACACCTGGAGCGATCTCACGCAGGACAGCGACAAGCGCCACGCGGAGTTCACCCACCCGGACCAGCACGCCCTCGTCACCAACCCAAACAATCCGTTCCAGTACTTCGAAGGCCAGGACGGCGGGCTCATCCGCTCGAACGGCAGGTTCGCGGACATCACCTACAAGTGCGATCAGCGCAACCTCGACCCTGCCAGCAACGCATATTGCAAGAGCCTGCTGTGGCGCGTGCCGGGCGAGATCACCAGCCTGAACTCGGGCCTCTCGACGCTGCAGTTCCAGAGTTTGTCGGCCAGCCGCCAGCATCCCCGCAGACTCCTCCAGGGCGGCACGCAGGACAACGGCACCTTCGTGTACAACGGCTCGCCGGCAGTGTGGCCGCAGGAGATCTACGGCGACGGCGGGCAGTCGGGCTTCAGCGCCATCAGCGACGCGCTGCGGTTCAATACCTTCACCGGCCAGGCCTCCGACGTGAACTTCCGCAACGGCGATCCGACCAAGTGGGTGGTTGCGACCGGCCCCATCGCCGCTAGCCCGGAAGGGTCGTTCTTCTATCCGCCGCTCATCTCCGACCCGAACCAGGCGAACTGGGGCACCATCTTCCAGGGCTCGTTCAGCGTCTGGCGGACGCAGGACTGGGCGGGCAATCGTGAGTACCTGGAAGCGAACTGCCCCGAGTTCACCAGCGCGGCGGACGACCCGAGGTGCGGCGACTTCGTCCGCATCGGCCCGCCCGGGTTCACCGACTTGAGGGGCCCGGCGTACGGACCCGACAAGATCGGCACCGCGGTCGCGGCGATCCAGCGCACGCCCACGGACACCGGCACGCTCTGGGCCGCCACCGGCGCCGGACGCGTCTTCATCTCCGACAACGGCGACGCGGCTGCCTCGTCGGTCGTCTGGCACCGCCTCGACGACAGCGCTCCCAACAGCCCGACCCGCTTCGTGTCGTCGCTGGTGATCGACCCGTCAGCAACGCACCACGGCTGGATCTCGTACTCCGGCTACAACGCCAATACTCCTGCGACGCCGGGACACGTCTTCGAGATCACCTGGAACGGCGCGGTGGCGGTGTTCACGGACCGCAACTTCAACCTTCCGGACTTCCCCATCACCGGCCTCGTCCGCGACGACCTGACCGGCGACTTGTATGCGTCGAGCGACTTCGGCGTCATGCGCCTCGCCAATCGGTCCACCGCCTGGGTGGTCGCGGGAGGCGGGCTGCCCATGGTCGAGGTGGCGGGGCTCACCATCGTTCCTCGTTCGCGGGTGCTGTACGCCGCGACGCACGGACGGAGCGCGTGGTCGCTGGATCTCCCCGGCCAGCGCGGTGATGACGAAGGCGGCGGCGACTAGCCTTCTTCGGGCCTGAGCAAATTTGCACGGGCGCGGCCGGGACTCTCCGCCGCGCCCTTCGCATTTCAAGCCGCCTGCTCAGGCCGACGCCCACCTCACCTCGACGCGCATCCTTTCGCCCAGCGCTGCAACCAGCGCGGAGACGCAATCGCTGACGGCCCCGGCCGATTGCAGATTCGAGCACCAGCGGTTTCGCGCCGCGCGGGCGGAGGACCAATTTCGCGACCACCGGGCCGTGCGCGGAGTACCTCTGCTCGAGGAGCTCCGCAGCAACGATGTCCGCGACGGGGATCGCCAGGATGGGGACCGTCTCGATCGCCTATGGCACCCGCGCCCGGTAGATTCGATCCAGGAGAGCGGCGACTTCCTCGCTCCTCTCCGGGGACAGCTCCGTCAGAATCCGCTGGGACTGAAGCACTTCGAGGAGCTTCGCGGGCGGCGTCCCCTGTTCCCCGACGATCTCGACGTGGCCTGCCTGTACCTGCGCCTGGACGACGCGTGGATCCGAATCCACTGCTGAGTTGGTCTGTTCCGGGAGCGCAAAGACGAAGTCCGACTCGGCGCAGGCCCCGTCGGCGCTCTGACGACGGCAGGTCCCGCGCTCGTCGGTGACGACCTTCACGTGTTCGGCGACGGACGAGGCGAGAGTCCCTGGATGCTCCATGAAGTCCGAGCCAGGAAAGATCTCGTGCCACTTGTCGCCAGCGATCACCTGGCAGATGACCACCGTGACCCCCAGGCTGAGGACGTGCAACCAAACACGGCCACAGTCACGGGAAGAGGCGATGCCGGCGAAGGGGGAGGAGACCGTGACCAGCCGGTACTGGAAGCCGGCGTGGACCGGGTGGGAGGAGCCGCCCTCGTCGACCAGCGCCCGACGCGCTACCAACCCTCCCTGGCTGTGCCCGACCAGGGTCAGCAGCCCCGGCGAGAGGCGGGTCTCAAGAGCCTCCAGCGCGGCCCGGAGCTGGCGGGCCGACGTCTCCAGGCGATCGCGGTCGTTGTAGTTGAAGCACACCGTCTGTTGTCCGTGCGCCTCGAAGACCTGGGCGAGCGTTCGAAAACCGCCTTGGGAGAACCGGCAGCCGTGCACCAACACCGTGAGCTGCTTTGAAGGATCGATCGTCAGTGCCTCGCTCGCATCCGACGCGCAGGAGGTGAGTCCCGCGATGACGACACCTGGGTCTTGAGGTCCCAGCCTGAGCAGTCCTCTTGGTGCCACCCAGCAGGCGGTGCTCGCGAGTACCAGCGGCGTGAACAGCGCGGCCTTCATGGGGCGCAGACTACCATCGGCGCGCGCAGGAGGAACGCGGCTGCGACGTGAAACCTCCCACGTACCGGCGATAGCCGTGTTGTGGGCCCGACCTGCCCGTTGCTAAACAAGTCACCAGCTCGACTGCCGGGGAAACCAAGTGGCAGCCCCTCACAGCCGCAAGATCGGCCGAAGGCCGGTGGATTCCCACTCGCCGCGGACGCCGGCACCGGCGAATGCGAACGGGCGCGCCCTGGAGAACTCTGCCCAGCCAAGCCCAAAGCGCAGGCGAGCGCCGGACCACTGTCGGCGGACTAGCAGAACGCCGAGGGAACTTCGCTGTTCGAATTGGAGCGGGAAACCGGATTCGAACCGGCGACCCTCAGCTTGGGAAAACCATCCGGGGTATTAGCAGCGAGCTGCACCAAGTCGCAATCCTTCGCAAATCCTCACGATTCCCGATCCGAGGATTTGCAGTCAGTATCTCCGGTAGCACGCTTTCGCCGCCCGTTTGCTGCACCGGTGCTGCATGGTTTGCTGACGGTTCGCGACGTGGCGGCGCAACTCTACGTGTCGAATGCGACCGTCTACAAGCTCTGCACGACCCGCGAGCTGCCCTACGTACGCGTACTCGGCGCGATTCGGATAGCTCCGGCCGACATCGCGGCCTACCTGGCACGACTGAGACAGGCGACAATCTAAGCTAGTATTAGCATAGTTTTGGCCGAAGAGCTCGATCAGAACCACGAACGGCAAACAAGAAAAGGGAAGTCGTGAAGACCAAGCTCCGCAAGAAGAACACTGTCACTGAGGGCAGCGGGAACGTCTTCGCCGACATGGGCGTGGTCGAGCCGGAACATGCTCTCGCAAAGGCCAAGTTCGCCGCCAAGATCGCCGCTGCCATCGAGGAAGACGAACTCGCCCAGACCGAGGCCGCCGAGCAACTCGGGACGGACCAGTCCAAGGTATCCACCATCGTGCGTGGGCGCATCGAACAGTTCTCCACCGAGCAGATCCTGCAGTACGCTCAGATGATCGCCCTTTCCTGGAGAACTGACCGATGAGGCCAATCGTCGTCGTCGCCCTCTTGGCGAGTTGCGTGCCGCCCGCATCCTACCGTCAAGCGGGTTCCGCAGAGCCGGACCGCTCGCCCAGCGCGGCCTCCAGAAGTAGAAGGGAGATTGGCGTTAGGCTGCAAAACGCTTGGAACCGATGCTTGGAGCGCTCATACGCCTCGGGGTTGAAGAGGACTGACGACAAGGACATGGCCGCCGAAATGGCCTTCAGAGCCTGCGCGGCCGAGGAAGACGACCTCACCTCCTTCGACGGCCCGGACGCAACCTCGCTGCTTTTCCCGCACCTCAAGGCCGAGACCAAACATGTGCTGATCGAAGAGGGGCATCTGCCGCCAATCGGCGACGGCACTGAGCACTGACCGAGCTAAGTAGCCCTCTCTCCAATTATGGCGGGGCACGTCCCTCGAATCCATCAACGAAGACGATCGTGCTTCCCCGCATCTTGGATAAGTGAACACGACGTTGATTTTCGTCGACCCGTCATTGGCGCGCGAGGTTCGCCAATTCCCGAAACGAGTCGCCGTCCTTGCTGGCCACGGCTCACCGGTTGCGCCTGCACCGGCACCCGAAGTAACCTTTTCGCAGGGAGATTTCAAAATGCGCTCGCTGCTTCTCTTCATGGGCCTTTCGGCGGTCGCTTGGGGCGCGATCCTGAAATGAGGCCCCGCCTCGTATAGGCCGCAATGCCCGAGGTCGGCATCGATCATTTGACCGATCCCCAGCGACCCGTTGAGCTGATCCCCTGGGGGCATGGACAAGCCGAGCATGGGGTCGAATGCGTC
>JANXXR010000354.1 GCA_025350525.1 Deltaproteobacteria bacterium | reverse complement strand
ACGATTTGCACCAGCACCGCGCCGACGAGCACCTGCTTTCGGGCCTCGTCGGGATAGACAGGCTACACGCGCTCGACGAGTTGCGGCGGCGAGAAGCCTTTGGGCAGCGCGTCTTGCGCGCCGGCGAGAGCTGGACTCAGGAAGACAGCGACGATGAACCAGCGGCGGCGAGCCGCGACTGCGAAAGGCATGAGGGTCTCCGAGAGGAGGCAAAAAACGCAATGGACCTGTCCGGCTGCGAAACCAGCCGGGGCGGGGCCTGCGATCTCTCGGGGACCAGGTAGCGGACGAGGGTGTGGCGCTGCTCCTTGAACATGCGGCGCAGCGAGGGCAAAGGCGGCGGTGCGATCCGCGGCGGAGGCGGCGGAACGGAGTGCAATGCGAACGCAAAGTGAACCAGCGTACCCTGCCCATGATGCGCGCCCTGCGGGCCGCCGTGCTCATGGTGATGCGGCGCAGGCGCCTGGCCGCCGTGGCCCAGCGCGTGGACGTGCTCGAGCGCATAGGCCAGCGCGTCCACCGGATCGCCGCTCTTCTCGGCGGCCCACTTGACCCCGTCGGCGCTGGCGGCGTCTTCCTCCGCCTCGCGCGCGTGCTCGAAGGCGTGCGCGAGCGGCGCCGCCAACAGGCCGTGCACCGCCATCGCGGTGAGGAGCATCGCGCGCAGCGGTGGGTCGATCCGGGTCATCGGCTCTGGCCTCGCGCATCAGAGGGCGGACGCACTAGACCACCCCCATGACTTGTACGTCCCGGCGCGCGTTCCGGATGTGCCGCTTTCACACCGTTGGCGTTTCTTTCGACTTGCGCATTGCTCGCTCCGGGGCCAGCGTCGCGCCGTGCCCGATCTGCCCATCCGCACCGTCGAGGTGGTTCCGCCCTCGAAGAGCAACGAGAGCATCTCCGTCCTGCTCACCTCGGGCGTCATCGTCCTCTTCGCGCTCTACGCCATCGCCGCGCGAACCGGGCTGGGGGCGCGAGCGGCGCAGGCCGACAACCTGCCCTTCCAGACCCTCTTCCAGGATTTGCCGGGGCCGGAGCAGCGCATCGTGCGCTCGCTTCGCGAAGGCTTCACCGAAGCGAAGCGGGTCCGGGCGGAGCAGGGCGCCTGGCCCGATCCGGCGCTGCTCGCCCGCGATCAGATCCCGCCCTTCGCTCCCGACGCCCTCGACCGCGAAGGCTACCGCTGGTCGAAGAAGCAGGAGCGCCTGCTCGTCAACTACCTGGGCACTCCGGGCAAGCAAGGGAGCGCCGAGTACTTGCTGGTCGTGCAGGAGCCCGAGCCCGTAGGCGGCGAGACGGCTGCGGCGGGCGTGGTGGACGAGGAGCACGAGCTTCTTCCCGACGGCAAGCTGCTGCACGTCACCTACTGGCGGCGGAAGTTCGCGGGTGGCGCGGCGGCGGCGCCCATCTTCTCGCGCCCGGAGGTCGAAGGCTGGACGCAGGTCCGGCTCGGCACCGCCAAAGAGACCGCGCGATGATGCTGCTGCTCGCGCTCCTCTTCGCCGCGCCGCTCAAAGTCGGCGTGACTTTGCATCCGTACTATTCGTGGACCGCCAACGTCGCCCGCGGCACCGGCATCGAAGTCCGCCCGCTGCTCCCGGGCGAGGTGGACGCGAGCGACTACCAGCCGCGCCCCGAGGACATCGCCAGGCTGAAAGACCTCGACGCCATCGTCATCAACGGCGTCGGTCACGACGAGTTCATACTCTCCATGCTCAAGGCTTCGGGCAACACTAAGGTCGCCATCATCAAGCCCAACGACGCGGTGCCGATGCTGCGGCAGGCGCACGGCGAGGGGCTCAACTCGCATACCTTCATTTCCTTTTCCAATGCCATCCAGCAGACCTGGTTCATCGAGAAGGCGCTGGCCGCGCTCGACCCTGCCGACGCCGCCAGGCTGCAGAAGAACGCCGCCGACTACGTCCGCAAGCTGCGCACCATCAAGGGCGCCGCCGCGGCCAGGCTCGCCGCCGCCAAGGTCAGCCGCGTCGTCTGCGTGCACGACGGCTATGGATATCTCATGCAGGAGTTCGGCATCGACATCGCGGGGGTGGTCGAGCCGTCGCACGGCATGGTCCCCTCGGCGGCGGAGCTGGGACAGATCGTCGATCTGCTCAAGCGCGAGCGCCTCCACGTCGTCTTCAGCGAGGAGAGCTTTCCCGAGCCGCTGCTCAAGGTCCTGCGCGACGAGGGCAAGGCGCGCGTCTACCTCATCAGCCACATCGCCACCGGAAAATACTCGGCCGACGAGTTCGAGAAGCAGATGCAGAAGAACGTCGAGGCGATGATCAAGGCGCTGGTGACCGACCCGGTCAAGTCTTGACGGCGCTGCTCGAGCTGCGGGACGTCACCGTCGAGAAGGACGGCAAGGTCCTGCTCGAAGCGGTCAGCCTCGAGGTGGAGCAAGGGACCCTGCATGTGCTGGCGGGCCCCAACGGCGCCGGCAAGAGCACGCTCATCTCCACGATCCTGGGGCGGACCGACTTCACCGGCAGCATCCGCTTCCATTTCCGCGGGAGCGGGCGCATCGGCTACGAGCCGCAGCGGTTCGTGGTGGACCGCACGCTGCCCTTGACGGTAGCCGAGTTCCTCGCGCTCTCGCGCCGGCGCCGGCCGGTGTGCCTGGGCATCGGCAAGAGCGCGCGGCAAGATGCGGAGGCGCTGCTCGGCCGGGTCTCGCTCCCGGGCTTTGGCCCGCGCGCTTTGAACGCTCTCTCGGGCGGAGAATTGCAGCGCGTGCTCCTCGCCAACGCGCTCGACCCGCTGCCGGAGCTGCTGCTCCTCGACGAGCCGGCCAGCGGCCTCGACGAGACGGCGGCCCAATCCTTCGAAAACATCCTCGTCGGCCTGCGCCGCGCCACCACGGTGCTGATGGTCTCGCACGATCCCTTGCAGGCGCGCCGCATCGCCGACCGCATCACCCTCCTCGACCGCACCGTGCGCAGCAGCAGTGCGCCCGAGGCCGCGCCGTGATCGACTTCTATGCCTGGCTCGCCGGCCTCGCCGCCCGGGGCGCGATTCCGCAAGTGTTCCAGTACGCCTTCTTCGTGCGCGGCCTCCTCTCGGTGCTGCTGCTCGCGCCGCTGCTCGGCGGGCTGAGCCACCTGGTGGTGGCGCGGCGGCTGGCCTTTTTCTCCAGCGCGCTGGGGCAGGCGGCGCTCACCGGGCTGACCATCGGCATCGTCCTCGGCGAGCCCATCAACTCCGCCTACGTCGGCATCTTCAGCTTCTGCTTCATCTCCGCCCTGGCCATGGTCTGGGTGAAGCGCCGCGCCTCGCTGCCCTCCGACACGCTGGTGGGCGTCTTCCTCTCGCTGACTCTGGGCCTCGGCATCTGCCTTTTGGTGGCGGTCACCAAGCGCTTCAACATCCACCAGGTGGAAGCGGTCATGTTCGGCAGCCTGCTCACCGTCACCGACCTGGATCTCATGGTGCTGCTCGTCGCCGGAGTCGCCGTCGGGCTGGTGCTCGCCTTCCGCTACAACGCGCTCCTCCTCGACAGCCTGGACCCGGCGCTGGCGGGCGTGAGCGGCGTGCGCACCGCCTTCATCGAGTACCTCTTCGTGGTGCTGCTCACCGCGGCCATCGTGGTCAGCCTCAAGATCATCGGCGCCTTCCTGGTCGAGGCCATGGTGGTGGTCCCCGCCGCCGCGGCCCGCAACCTCGCCCGGGGCACGCGCTCGTATCTCCTCTGGAGCGTGCTCACCGCCTTCATCGCGGGCGTCGCGGGGCTCTTCATCTCCAGCCGCTTCCTGGTCCCGACGGGCGGCGCCGTTGTGCTGGCCTTGAGCCTGCTCTTCTTCGTCACGCTCGCCTTTGGCGGATTGCGAAAACGCTTTGCCTGAACTCGGCTGGCTTGCGGCTTCCCGCCCGGGTGGTTACTTGCAAGGATCGTGGGTCTACTGGCGGAACCTGCCCGCCTGCAGGAATTGCAAAGTTACGGCGTGCTCGACGCTCCCGCCGACCCGCGCCTCGACGAGATGGCGCGGGCCGCGGCGCTGGCGTGCGGCGTCCCCGTCGGACTGGTCAGCCTGGTGGACAAGGAGCGGCATTTCTTCCTCGCGCGGATCGGCACCGACCTCGTCGAGGCGCCCCGCAAGAACGGCTTCTGCAACGCGGCCATCGGCGCCGAGTCGCTCTTCGAGGTCGAGGACGCCGCGCTCGACGCGCGCTTCGCCACCCATCCGATGGTCACCCAGCACCCGCACGTCCGCTTCTATGCGGCGGCTCCGCTGGTCAGCAAAGGCGGCGCCGCCATCGGCACCCTCTGCGTCATCGACTGGCAGCCGCGCAAGCTCAGCGAAGAGCAGCGCAGCCTGCTGCAGCTTCTTGGGCGCCAGGCGATGGACGTCCTCGAGCAGCGCAAGCGGGCGCTCCTGCGCGCGCGGGTCCAGCAAGCGCTCGACGCCGACCTGCGCTCGCACCTTGAGAACGTCGCCGGCTATCTGGGCAAGCTGAGCGGCTCGGCCCGCGACCTGAGCTGCGCCATGCTCGCCACCGACGCCGCGCTGCAGACCCTGGACGACGCCGTCGAGGTGCTGGACGAGCGCGGTTCGGGCCTGAACAAGAAGCCGGGCGACCTGGCCGTCGCCTGCCGCGATCTGGCCGGCTGCTACCAGCTTCCCGACCGGCCGCCGCTCTTCTTCACCGCCACCGGCGACTGCAGGGGCCTCTGGGATCTCGACCGGCTCACCCGCGCGCTCGACGCTTTCCTCGAGCGGGCGCAAGGCCCGGTGCGCGTCTGCGTCCGCGGGCTCCCAGAGGCGGTCGGGCTGTCCATCCGCGCCCAGGCGCTCGCTGACGACGGGCTGCGCGTCGATGCGGCGCTGCAGATTTTCCGCACGCACGGCGGCAGCGTCGAGTGGACGCGGCACGGCGCTGCCGTCAGCCTGACCGTCGTCCTTCCGCGCTGAAGGGCGGCGTCACCAGCGCCGCCAGCCGCTGCAGCCCGAGCCGGATGCGCGTCTTCACGGTGCCGAGCGGCTGGCCGGTGCGCGAGGCGATCTCGCGGTGCGTACAGCCCTCGACAAAGGCGAGCGCGATCAATTCTCCCTGCGCGCCAGGAAGGCGGGCGAGCAGGGCCACCACGTCGCTGGTCTCCCCTTCGTCGGCGTGGGGCGGCCCCTGCGGCGCGGGTTCGGCGGCTGCCTCCTCGACGAGCCGGGCTTGCCGGCGCGTCGCCCGCAGCCGATCGAAGGAGCGGCTCTGCGTCATCATGCGCAACCACGCCCACTCGGAGCCGCGGGCCGCGTCATAGTCGGGGCGGCGCCGCCAGGCCTCGATGAAGACGTCCTGCGCGACCTCCTCGGCCTCGTCGCGGTCGCCGAGGATCTGCACGGCCAGCGCAAGGACGCGCCGGTGCCATCTCGCGTGCAGAACCTTCCACTCACACATACGAGGTAGCGTTGGGCGCGAGCGCACCGATCACAAGCTACGTGCGAGCACGCAAGTCCATGAGCAGGTCGATTTTTCGGGAAGCGCGCGCTTGGTCCACTGCTTGCCTCCAGCCAGATTGCGCTTGCCGCGCCTGCCCCGTGTGCCAAGCTCGCCGCGATGCGATCGCCGCTCCTCTGGCCTGCGCTGGTCGCGCTCGCCGCGCTCGCCGCGGTCGCGCCGCTCTGGTCGAGCGAGCTGTTGCCCTTCCAGGATGCGCCGCAGCACCTCGCGTCGATCCGGGTCCTCGCCGACTACTACGACCCCGCGTTCGGCTTC
>JANXXR010000266.1 GCA_025350525.1 Deltaproteobacteria bacterium | reverse complement strand
GGCACAGAGGGACGCGCGCACGCCTGGGTCAGTCGATAAGAAACGGGAGGTTTGCGCCCATTTTTTTGGTCGGCTCCGAAGGATCTTGTCTCGAGGGCCCATTTCCCGGCGCAGGACGCTGCAGCACACCCGGCATCCAATGAGTGGGTCCCGGATACCCGCCAACACATCAATGGAGGTCGCCCGCCCTGATCGCCAACTGGATTTCCCCGAGCCTGGAGGCTTGGGCCTCAAGGATGGCCAGCTCACGTCGGAAACTGCAGCGTTCGGGCTGCTCGAACGCTCAGTTACGGTTACGGCGGGTCGATGGCGGCAGCGAGGGTAGAGCGCATGGCGAAGAGTGTGCGATGTCGGCGACGGCTTGGCCGACTCCGGCTGCGCGCGTTCATAGTTTCGGCTTTCCACGCAATCTCTGCTTCACGATAGCAGCTCCAAGGAACGCTGCAGGGCGGCGAAGCGCGGAGACTGAGGTTGCAGCCGCAGAGGGCCAAGTCTGCTAATCTAAAAGTGCTCGCGGTCACTGCAATCCCTTGAGGAGGATTCGATGCCCGAAGTAACAGCCAATCCTTCGCACTACGTTTATCTCTATAGCGATCTCCAAGGCCATCCCAAGTACGTCGGCTACGGCGAGAGGCCGAGTCGAGCGACCGTGCATTTGACACAGAGCCATAATCCAGGCCTTGCCAAGTTCCTCGCGTCCAGCAAGTTCACCATCCGAGTCTCCGGCCCCTTTCCCACGGAGTCCATTGGCAAGCTTGTCGAGAGCGCCCTCATTTCTGCCCTTGGCCCTGAATTTAACGTGGCTCCCGGCCTAACTGCTGCACGTTTCCGGCCACTCGGCGTCCCGATTGCTTATGCAGAACGGTCCACCTCAGCATCGCTCACCCGTGCAGATTTTCTCGCCGTCCAAGGGACCGCCCCCCTACCGGTCCTTTTTGTCTCTGTGGGCTCTGAAGATTTCGATGATGGACGCGTTGGCTATGACCTCGCGAACCCTCCCAGTGACGCTCAGGTGCGGGAGCGGACCGATAGGTGGTGGCAGCTTCATAAATTCTTGCCTCATTGGATCCTGAACCCTGCAGAAAGTCCTGGCCTGCTGGTCGGCATCTATGGCACTCCAGGAGCTCAGTTGATTATTGCATCACTGCTGATCGACAGGAGCGCATGGGCCAACGCAGAGAAGTATTTGGGAGGTGGCGGGAAGGTGAGTGTACCTTTGCACCGGCAGGACGATCTCGACGCGTTCGGACTCCGTGGCCGAAGCATCGATAAAGGGGCCGGCATTGCCTTTGAGGGGGTAGCCGCAGGATTTTTCGCGGTGCTTCGACCGGATGGCGAACTCATCGGGGGGCGCCGTAAGCGGAGGGCTGGAGTTTAACTCGGCGCACCCTCACACTCGTTCATGGGTGAAGCGGCGGCCGCCGCGAAATTGAACCGGTCTCTGCGGAATGGGTTTGGTCAGGTCACAAGGGCGTTCTTCCCGCCATCCGCAGCAGCCAGGTGCCAGGAGCGGTGAGCGGGGCCGTGGCTGTCGAGAGCGAATCTGACCACCGCCGCGGGAGCGGCTCTCGCGAATGGTGGCGGAAGTTGTCGAGCACATAGCGCACGGCATTGGCGACTTCCCGGCGCGAGCCGAGCACGTGCGCGTGGTAGCGATCGACGAAGACGCGGCCCGCGCGCCCGGCCAGCGCATTGAGCCGCCGGGCGATGCGGATGCAGAGGCCCTGCATGCCGCGCGACAGGGAGCCGGCGTCCGCCGCCTCGACGATCAAGTGCAGGTGAGCGCCTTGGATCGAGTAGTGGACGATCCGCAGGCCAAAGCGCAGCTGGGCATCGCGGAAGGCTTGCGTCAGCACTGCTGCCCGCCGCGAACTGCGCAGATAGCCGACGCCCGGGCCCACCCGCAGGGTGACGTGCACGGGATGCCGGGAAGCGAGCGCGGGCCTGCGCAGGTGCGGCACCTCGAGGCCACGAAGGCCGGGACGCGGGTGCTTGCGCGGACGTCCGGCCCCCGGGCGGCGGCCGCCCCACCGGGGCAGATCGAGAGCAAGTTGCGTGGCCACTTGTCTTGAATAGCAGATAATGTGGAAATCGTCAAGCCCGAGGTTCCGGAAGAGACCGACGCCATGCAGGAGAGGACGAGAGTCGTGGTGGAGTGGGAGCGGCGTTGGGACGCTGCAAGGGGGGCCATGGAAACGTCCGCTGCAGAACGGTATACGCGAGAGGGTGAGCGTCCGAGAGCAGCCATGTCTGGTGCGGGCGGGCTCCGGCCGAGTGGTCCCCCGCAAGAAAGTCTTCCCCTTCAGCTCGCTTGCCTCTCCACCATGGAACCTTGCGCGACCATTTGCCGCTCGAGGGCGCGGCCATCGATGGCGAGCCGCCGCTGACGAGAGGCCGCCATCGCAGCGAGGCCGCCGTAGCGGACCGCCCTCCCTGCGCATAGACTCCGCGCCATGCCCTTCGATCCGAATGCGTCCTTCGGGAAATCCCTCTTCTTCGGCGAGATCCTCGAGGACCAGATCTTCCCCTACCCCGAGATGCCCAAAGAGCAGGCGGAGCTGGTCGCGCCCATCTGCGAGGCCATCGACAAGTACATGGCCGGCATCGACGCGCGAAAGCTCGACCGCGCCGGCGAGATGCCGCCCGAGCTCCTCCAGTCGCTGCGCGAGATGGGGCTCTTCGGCCTCATCGTCCCCGAGGAGCACGGCGGCCTCGGGCTCTCCAACACCGGCTACGCCCGCGTCATGCAACAGCTGGCGGGCTGCGACGGATCGATCACCGTCACGCTGGGGGCGCATTCGTCGATCGGCTTCAAGGGGCTGCTCCTCTTCGGCACCGCCGAGCAGAAGAAGAAGTACCTGCCGAAGCTGGCCACCGGCGAGATGATCGCCGCCTTCTGCCTCACCGAGCCGGGTTCGGGCTCGGACGCCTTTTCCATCAAGACCAGCGCGCGCCGGGAGGGAGACTTCTGGGTGCTCAATGGCCAGAAGCTCTGGATCACCAACGGCGGCATCGCCGACTTCTACACGGTCTTCGCCAAGACCAGCGCCGACACGCCGTCGCAGAAGGGCAAGGTCACCGCCTTCATCGTCACCCGCGACTTAGGGGGAGTCTCCAGCGGACCGCACGAAGACAAGATGGGGATCCGCGCCTCCAACACCACCTCGATGTACTTCGACAACGTCCGTGTGCCGGTCGAGAACGTCCTCGGCGAGGAGGGCAAGGGCTTCAAGGTGGCCATGAGCATCTTGAACCACGGCCGCACCGGGCTGGGCTCGGGCGCGGTGGGCGGGCAGCGGCGCCTCTTGCAGGCGGCCATCGCGCACGCGCAGGAGCGCAAGCAGTTTGGCCGGCCCATCGCCAGCTTCGGCAAGGTGAAGGAAAAGCTGGGGAGGATGGCCACCAATCTCTATGTCAGCGAATCGCTCTGCTACCTGGTTTCGTCCACCATCGACAAGGGCGGGCAGGATTATTCGGTCGAGGGCGCGGTCACCAAGGTCTTCAACTCGGAGGCGCTCTGGACCGCCACCGACGAGGCGCTGCAGATCGCCGGCGGCATGGGCTACATGCGCGAGCAGCCCTACGAGCAGGCCATGCGCGACGCGCGCATCAACCGCATCTTCGAAGGCACCAATGAAATCCTCCGCCTCTATATCGGCCTGACCGGCTTGCAGAAGCCCGGCGATTACCTCAAAGGGCTGGGCAAGGAGTTGACCAACGCGCTCACCGACCCCATCAAGAGCTTCGGCTACCTGCGCGAATATGCGGTGCGCAAGGCCAGGCAGACGGTGCCCTATGGCCGCACCCAGATCACCAAGGCGCACGAATCGATGCGCGAGCAGGTGGCCTATGTCGAGGACGCCGTCCAGGGCCTGGCGGCGCTCTGCGAGACGGTGCTGCGGCGCCATGGGCGCGAGGTGGTGGAGAAGCAGCTGGCGGTCTCGCGCATCGCCGACGTGGCCATCGACCTGCTGGCGCTCTGCGCCACCATCGCCCGCACCACGCGGCTGATCGAAACCCGCGGCCTGGAGAAATGCACCAATGAATTGAATATGACCTTTGCTTTCTATTCGGACGCGCGCCACCGCATCCGCGCGAATCTGAGAGCCGGCACCGGGCGCAACAACGACGAGGAGATCAAGAGCGTGGCCGAGCACGTGCTGGCGGCCGGAAAGTATGAGAACGATGTGTTGAAGTAATCAACCGCAAGGGGGAACACCTATGAAGCGATTCATTGGAATGGCAGTCCTGGCCGCGAGCGCCGTGTTTGCGGAGGAAAAGGCCGCCGCGCCCGCGGGCATGCCGCCGATGGCGAAGCCCGGCCCGGAGATGAAGGCCCAGCAGTGGTTCGTCGGCTCCTGGAGCTGCGCCGGCCAGATGCACGCGAGCCCGATGGGGCCGGAGATGAAAACGGCCACCCGCATCGACTTCAAGATGGAGCTGGGAGGCTTCTGGATGCAGGTCAAAGGCACCGCCACCTACGGGCCTGCCAAGGGAAAGGAGCTGTTCGAGGGCTTCGCAGGATGGGATGGCGCCCAGTATCAGCGCTACGACTTCCAGCCCGGCGGCATGACCCACTTCACCAGCAAGGGCTGGGACGGCGACAAGCTGGTCTTCGACGGCGAGATGATGCGGCAGGGCCAGAAGATGACGCTTCGCCATACCATCAACAAGAAAGGTGCGAACGGCTACGACGGCGTCCTCGAGATGGACGGCAAGCCGCTGCGGGAAGAGACCTGCACGCGGTCGGCCGCGAAGTAGTTGAAACCGGCGGGCGCCGGCAATTGCGTGCCGCCGCCCGCCGCTGGTGTCGGCCTCAGGCTTTTCCTGAAGCCTGAGGCCTGAGGCCTGCTTTCAGATCGACAGCACGCCCGTCCGGATCAGGTACGCCAGCTGGGCCCGCTGCCCGGAGTCGAGCAGCCCGTGGATCTTGCCGAGCGCCGCGACCACCGCGTCGCGCAGCCGCTCGGCGCTCTTGACCCGCAGGCCGCCGCCTTCCTTGGCCTTGGCCTCGTCGAACTTCTCGAGGCCCAGCGCATCGGCGAACGCGGCCACCGTGCGGCGATCGTCCACCGCCGCCTGGGCCCGCTCGGTCTTCAGCTCGTCGAGGACCTTGGCCAGCTGCGCCACCTGCTCCTCGCTGAGGTTCAGCTTGTAGGCGAGAAACCGCAGCGGCCTGCGCACGCCGAAGGCGCCGCCTCCGCCGAAGTCGTCGCCGCCGCCTCCGTGGTGCCCCCACGGACCTGCCTGCCAGCCGCCTTCGCCGCCGCCGTGCGCTGCCTCACCGCCGCCTTCGTGCCCGCCCGCGTGCATCGACCCGCCTTCGCAGCCGTGCCTGCGCGCGCGCTTCCACCACCACATCATGCCTGGGTGCATTTGCTCTCCGACTCGCCGGGGCTCATCGCGCCCGGCGGGGATTCAAGCGTGGGCGAAATGCCTCACGCTGAGAGGGAACCTAACGCCCGCAGGGGCGCTGTCAATCGCGCGGCGCGGCGCGAAACAATCTGCAAAGGGCGGCCACCGGTGACGAAACGCCCTTAAAGCGGCGTGAAGCCCCGAAGCAAGAAATGCGACTGCGTCAGGGCAGCGTCGCCGGTGACCGTCAGATAGACCTTCTGCGGCGCCGTCACCGTCAGCTTGCAGCGCTCGTTGGTGTTGCCCAGGTAGCTCCTGCACTTGTAGGTCTGGTCCGGCGTCAGCATGGCGCCGGCCCGTACCCGCAGGTCGCCATCGCCGCCGGGCGCCGACGGATCCGGCGAGAGCGCGAAGACATAGCTGCCGGGCTGCAGGTCGGCGCTGTAGGCCACCACCTCGCCCTTGCCGACGAACCCTTCTTCCGCCAGAGACCAGCGCGGCGCCACCGCCACGCCCGGATGAAAGGCGTTGTCCTCCTCGCCGCTCACCACCACCACGTGGTCCGGGTTCACGCCGTGGAAGATGTGCGGATAGGTCAGCGGCGCTTCCGGATGCCGCAGCGCGCTCAAGAGCGCCATCGAGGCTTGGGGCATCGAAGCAAAATAAGCCGGCATGGCATTGGTAACGACATCCAGATACTTCGTGCCCGCCGGATCGTCGGGATTGAGCGGCGCCCGCCTGCGCGCCCAGGTGTCGTCGGCATAGGCGAAGGTGTCGCAGCCGTCGAGGAAGAGGATCTGATACTTGCGCCCGCCGCCGGGGGCGGAAGCCCAAGCTCGACGGCCACCGCCGCGGCAAAGGCGTTGTAGGCAGCGATGCCGGCGTCGGAGTCGTCGGTGGCGGCCGGGGTGTACTTGCCGAAGACCGCCACCACGGTGAGCAGGCCGTCTTCCCAGACTTTATGATATTCGGGATACTTCCCAATGGTATTGACGGGGCTCACCGCCACCGCTGCCGTCGCCACCGTTACGTCCGAGGCGGCGAGCACGCAGCCAGGAAAATGCGGGCGATAGTGAAACCAGAAGTTATCGACGGTGACGGTATCGCCGTCGTGGTCGCTGCAGAGGGCGGCGTAGCGGGTCCAGAACTGCTGCACGCCGGCGGCGTCGATGCGCGCGGGATAGGTGAAGGGATAGCGAAGGCAGGCTGGTCTTGCTGCCCCAGGCGACCGGCAGCTTGACGTGATAGGAAATTCGATAGAGTCCGCCGCCCAAAGCCGTGGTCTTGAGGCTGCTCAAATTCAGCTTGTCGAGCCGGGTCACGCCGGGCTCGGCGTTGAGCTGCCCCACCGCGTAGAGGAGTTGCGCGCGGATCTGCCCGGCCGGATTGGCTGGCGACGAGGTCACCAGCGAGGAATCGAAGTCCATCACCAGCAGGGTGGCGACGTCGCTGGTGAAGTTCTGGTCCTCGGCGGCCAGCTGGGGCGCCCATCCGTCAACCGTGCGCGGCCGCCTGCAGCAGGAAGGCCGCGCCCAGCCCGGCGCCCATCTCTTCCGGTGTGATGCGCCCGTCGCCGTTGACGTCCAGCGCGTCGAAGACGGCGTCGGTGCCGGCCCACTCCTCGCGGGTGATGAACCCGTCGCCGTCGAGATCGAAGACGCGGAAGAGATCGTGCGCCGCCTTCGACGAGTCGCCCTTCATCCGCTCGAGCAGCATCGCCTCCAGCGTCACCTGCGCCTTGGTGAAGCCGTCGATCCCCTCGGCGAGCTTGTCCTTCGTCATCCGGTCCTGCTCGTGCTGCGCGCGGAAGGACGCCTCGTCGAGGTGGGCGCTGGCGACGGCGAGCGCGGCCGCGTTGCGCGGGTCGAGCTTGCGCTCGAGGTCGCCGCCGTAGCTGGCCAGCTCGGAGAGGAGCTTGGGAGCGATGGTGAGCAGGTCGCAGCCGGCCAGCTCGAGGATCTCGCCGACGTTGCGGAAGGAGGCGCCCATCACCTCGGTCTGGTGACCATGCGACTTGTAATAGTTGTAGATGCGCGTGACCGAGACCACGCCCGGATCTTCCTCCGGAGCGTATTCGCTCAGCCCGGTGTCCTTCAGGTACCAATCGAGGATGCGCCCGACGAAGGGCGAGATCAGGGTCACGCCCGCCTCGGCGCAGGCCACCGCCTGGTGCATGCCGAAGAGCAGGGTGAGGTTGCAGTGGATGCCTTCCTTCTCCAGCTGCTCGGCGGCGCGGATGCCCTCCCAGGTGGAAGCCAGCTTGATGAGGATGCGATCGCGCCGGGCCCCGGCCGCTTCGTACAGCCCGATCAGGTAGCGCGCCTTGTCCAGCAGCCTGGGCGTGTCGAAGGAGAGGCGCGCATCCACCTCGGTGGAGACGCGGCCGGGCACGATGGCGAGGATGCGCAGGCCGAACTCGACCGAGAGCCGGTCGACGGCGAGCGTGCAGATGCTCTCCCGGCTGGCCCCCTTGGGCGCCTCCTGGCGGGCCCAGTCGAGGGCGGCGCGGACCACGTCCTGGTACTCGGGCATCTGCGCGGCGGCGGTGATCAGCGAGGGGTTGGTGGTCGCGTCGCGCGGCGTGAACTTGCGGATGGAGTGGAGGTCGCCCGAGTCGGCCACCACCACGGTGACCGCCTTGAGCTGCTCCAATAGCGACATCGACATGAACTCTCCTGCGTCTGGTTCGCAAAGGAAGATACAGTAGATGAACCAGCCATGACCAACGTCTACGAAATCCTGGAAAAAGTCCGCACGTCGCGGCAGCGGCTTCCGGTCAACGAGGCGGCGGTGCTGTTCGCGGCGGCGCTCCGGCTGGCGGCGGCGCAGGGGGCAACCCTGCGCGCGCGGCTGGTGCAGATCGACGACTCGGGAGGCCTGCACCTCGGCGCCTTCGATGATCAGGCGCCCGAACCCGAGCCCGGATACCTGGCGCCCGAGCTGCTCGCCGCCGATGCGCCGCGCAAGAGCGAGCCGCGCGTCCAGGTGTACGCGGCGGGCGCGCTGGGCTTCGAGCTGCTCACCGGGCACGTGCCGCCGGGAAATCCGTCGGAGCTCGCGGGCCCGCTCGGCGACATCATCCGCATGGCGCTGGCGCCCGACCGGCGCGAGCGCTTTGGCGACCTGACGCAGCTGCAGGACGCGCTCGAGGGCGTGCAGCCGCGGCCTCCCGCGGAGGGCGAGCGCAACATCTTCGTGGCGCTGAAGACGCGCTGGATGCGCCCGCCGCCGGAGAAGGAGGCGGTGGCGCGCATCATCGAGAAGCTGGCCCAGCTCGAGGCGCAGGTGGCGCAGCTGGGCAAGTCGCACGCGAAGCTGGACGCGTCGCAGCGGCAGGCGATGGAGCAGCTCGACCGCTTCGAGGGCGGGCAGCGGCGCCTGCAGCGGCCGTCGCCCGGGGTAATGGGCCCCGCGCTCTTGGCGGGACTGTTGTCCGCTGCGGCGGTCGTGGGGGCGGGCTGGGCGCTGGGCTTGATCTCTGCCCCGCGCGCAGCCGAGCCTGCGCAGGTGGCCAAGGCTCCCGGCTCCGCGGCCGCGGAGCCGCCCGCGGCCGCGGAGGTGCCCGCCGCGCCGGCGCCGTCTGCAGCTCAACCCGCCGCGCCCGCTCCGTCTGGAGTTCCGCCCGCCGCCGCGAAGTCTGCCCTGGCCGCTGCAGCTCCGTCCGAGGCGGCGGCCGCGAAGGCTGCCCCGGGCGCTGCAGCCCCGTCCGAGGTGGCGCAACCGAAGTCCGCCCCGGCTGCCGCCGACACCTCCGCCCCCGCCGCCGACACTTCCTCCCCATCTCTGCCCGCCGCCGACAAGTCCGCCCCCGACGACGCCGGCCCCGCGGCGCAGGCCATCGCGGCCCCCGATGCTGGCCCTCTGCCGCCCGAGGCTCCCGCTCCGGTCAAGCGCCGCCGTTCCGAGGTCACCCAGGCGCAGTTGCTGCACGCGGTCGCCATCTCGCAGGTGCGCCGCGGCGAAGCGGCGCTGGAGAAGGGCAACGCCGACGAGGCGCTGGCCAGCTTCCACGCCGCGCTCGAGAACGAGGCGGCGCTGCCGGTCGCCTTCCGCGGCATGGGGATGGCGTACGCGATGCAAGGCAACGACGCCCAGGCCCTGCAGGCCTACCAGAAGTACCTGCAGCTCGCCCCTTCCGCCGGAGACAAAGGCGACATCCGCCGCTCCATCGCGGAGCTCAAGACGCGGGCAAAGATCGGCGGCAGCGAGAAGTAGCCCGGCGAGCAGCAGCCCTTTTTTCCCCTGCGGTCGGACTGGAAGATCGTGCTCGCCCCCGCGAACACGCCGTTCCCGGCGCGCGTTGCATTGGCCGGCATGAGCGCGCTGGCGCGATAGGACAGGTGCGCCGTGAAGCGCGGCGGCAGCGTGTTCTCGTGCTCGAGATGCTCAAAGGCTGCTCTGCAGTCTCCAGCGCAAGTCGTGGCACTGGCGCAGCACTGCTGACCACAGGCTGACCAAAATTCGAACCGCGATGGCCGTTCCGACCTGCGCGTTGTCCAAAGGTGCCGACATCCATGTTCAGCGTGGCGATCGAGTCTTGGCCAGCGACATTTGTTCGTCTATCCACCGGCGGCGGAACGAGGATGACATCCCGCGGCCCTACTCCGCCGCGGGAGCGGAGGCGTGCTCCAGGAAGCGGATCAACCCCCAGATCTGCTCGTGGGTCAGCTTGTTCTCGAACGCCGGCATGGAGACGGCTCCGTGCGGATGTGACACCCCCCGGGCGATCGCGTCGTAGATCTCGCCGTAGGTCCGGCTGCGCCCGAAGAAGCGGCCTTGTCCCTCGCCCCAACTCGGGGGCGGCGGCGGGATAGCGAGCGCGGAGCCGATTCCGCGGCGTCCCGGGTGACACTCGTTGCACACCAGCCGCCAGAGGCTCGCCGACTGCAGCGCCAATTGGTCGTCCCAGAAGCCGCCCGCTGGCGGGCCAGTGCGGGAGATGGCGCGGTCGCGGGCCTTGGCAGCTTCCACTGTCAGCCCCAGTGTGTTCGCCCGGGAGACGAACCACTCCTCGCCGAAATCGGCCTTCGCCTCAACTGCTGCAGCGTCGGGGCCGGGGCGGCTTGGCGGCGGACCGCTCGCGCAGCTGACGATCGCGACCAACATGCTGTTAGCGATACGACCCATATGGCTTCCCGGTCTTGTCGAGGTGGCCTCGCTCCTCGGCGGCGCCCAACTCCAGGTTGACTGTCACCGATTGACCCGGCTCGACGGCGACCCACTTCGCCACCGGCTCCGCGTTCGGAGTCCAAGCGAGGATCTTGCGTCGCCCGCTCGGGACGCCGCTGAGCGTGAAGGAGCCGTCGGGCGAGACGGGGGTGAAGAAAGGGTTGGGCACCACGAGCACCGTCGCGCTCATCTCCGAATGCTGGTTGCAATAGATGTACGAGAGGCCGGGCTGGTTGAAGACATACGACTTCGGCGGATCGCCCAGGCGGTAGATGCCCAGGTCGAAAGTCGAGTTGGTGCTGTTGGAGAAGACGTTGTGGTAAGTGGCGTCGAGGTTGGGAAAGCGGATCTCGGTGCCCTGCTGCACCACCGCCCAGCGCGGCTCGAATTGGCCGTGGACCTGGCGCATTTCGAAGGTCTTGCTGCGGACGAGGCGGTTGCCGGCGTTCTCCACGTAGACCCAGGCGACGCCGCCCTGGGGCATGGTCAGCGTGCCCTTGATAGAGCCCTTGTCGGAAGGACCGGGCGGCGGATCCAAGGCCGGCGCTCGTGCGGCGCCCGGAGTCTGTCCGGCCGCCGACTCATTGCCGGGGGAACGCCCGGGGGCCGACGCGCTCGCTTCACCTGGCGTCGACCCTCCGTTCAGCATCCGGCCCACCAGATCGAGCCGCTCCCGGTCGAGATCGATCATCAGACGGAGCCCGGCACGCAACTCGCGCACTTCCCTCCGCAACTCGGCCACCTCCCTCGCCAGCGAGGACGGCTCCTCGGCTGCCGCCGTCGTGGCGACGAGCAGCGCCGCGGCACCGAGCACCAGCTCAATTCGGGTCATCGTTTCCTCTCCTTCGCATCAGGGCAGCGAGGGGACGCCGCCGTCGCAAGTCGAGACGCCCGCGTCCGGGCTGGGGTCCTGGGTCAAGTTGCAGGGGAGCGGATCGCCGGTCAAAGTGCGGAGGAACTCCACCAGGTCGGCGAGCTCGCCGTCGCTCAGGCCCAGCGGGAGGATCTGCTTGGCCATCTCGGCCGGCGCCGTCCCGCCCTGCGTGCCGCCCCAATCGTAGTGCCGCACGACCTCCTCCAGCGTGCCATAGACGCCGTTGTGCATGTACGGCGCGGTCATCGCGACGTCGCGCAGGCTGGGGGTCCGCCAGCTCCCCTTCATCGAGGGGTCTTGCTTCAGGCTGTAATACTTCCGGCGCGAGGTATCGGTCGGGTTGTCGCTGTAGACGCTACCTTCGGTGCGGAAGATCGTCCCCGCTTGAATCGAGCCCAGGCCAGTGTACCAGCCCAGCGCCTGGCACGACGCCGGAGTGCTACCGGGGACGCAATCGGCCTCGGTGGGGACGCCGACGCCGGACTGCGGGACGCCGATGTTGTGGAACTGGTTGTCGGAGAAAAGCGGCGTACCATGGCACTCGAGGCAGCCCGCCTTGCCGACGAAGAGCCGCGCACCGCGCCGGGCCGGGGCGGAGATCAGCTCGGAAGCGGGGCCGGCCTTGACCCAGCGATCGAAATTGCTCTCCCGGCTGACCAGCGTGTACTCGTAGGCGGCGATCGCCTTGGCGAAGTTGACGTAGGCGCGGATGACCGTGTCCTGGTCCGCGACGCTCATGCAGTCAAAAGAGTCGCCGAAGGGTTCGGCGCCACGGTGGCAGCTGTGGTCCTTTCCCGGCTTGGGCTTACCGTCGAGGGGAAAGCGCGGCCAGCAGATGTTCGCGCCGGTGGTGTCGATCTCGGGGGCGCAGCCGGCGGGACAGGGCGGCGCTGCGCCGGCGGCGGTCTTGCAGCTCCCAATCGGCGGGTGATTCGGTTGAGAGGTGTCGGAGTTCAAGAGGGCCGCCTGCTGGGCGCGCGTCAAGCCGAAGTCGGGGAGCGGGTATTCGGGGAAGACTTCGGTGTATCTCGCCCGGTACAGGTCGCTGAGCAACCACGCGGTCTTCAAGCGGTTGCCGTTCATCGAGACCCCGCTCTCGGCGACGGACGTGATCTGCCACACCAGAGAATCATACCGGCCGTTCCAATACTTCAGATCGTAATAGGCGGAATTGATCGTCGACGGCGCGTTGACGTCGTACAGTCCCGCCCCCACCGAGACGTTGCCCGGCGTTGGGGTGGGATCGATCCCGCCGCGCCGCAGGTCGTGGCAGGTGTTGCAGGAGATGTTGATCGCCGCTCCCTTCGGCGCGCGGGCCTGGAAAGGCATCGGGCGCCCGAGGATATCGACCTGGGTAGCGGCCCCCGAAAAGCGGGCGTCGAAGTACAGCTGGTGCCCGAGAATCTCGGCCTTCGCGTTGCCGACGTACTTGTTGGCGGGGTCGGTCGCCGGCGGAGGCAGGCCGGCGAGTGACGAGATGCGGGACCACTCGTTCCGGTTGAACTCGCAGCCCGGCTCCTCGCAGAACCGGTCGAAGAAGTCGCCGCAGCCTGCCAGCGCCAGCGTGGCCGCCCAGAGCAGGATTTGCGCGAATCCCTTCATTGGTTACCTCAGTACTTGAGCACCATCGAGCTGGTGAAGACGTCATCCCGGATCTTCGGAACCTCGCCGTATTGACCGTTGCGGAGATACTCGGCCTTGATCACCAGGTGTGGTCCGAGCACCGCGCGCAGACCGAAGGTCGCCCGCCAGACTTTGGTCAAGTAGGCGCGCTCGGTGCCCAGCGAGACGAACGCGTCCCGGAATCCCACCGCGGCCAAGGCGCCGAGCTGCGGCAGGAACATCCAGTCGGCCTCCAGATAGCCGGTGCCGTGCAGGGCAAGCGCGTAGACTGCGTCGATCTCGCGGCCGGGCGCTCCGCCGCGCAGGTATTGCCCCTTGAGGGCGAAGTCGATTCCCTTGTATTCGAGGTCGACGCCCCAGAACCAGATGTCACCCTTGTTATCCAGGGCACGGTCCTGCGCACCGTACTCCCCCGAGAAGCCGATCTCCAAGGTGTAGCCGGCGGCGCTTCGGAGGAGCTGGCCCACCGGGACGTGCAGCGCCACCCGGCCGCTCAGGTTCTTGCCGGCGTTGCTGTCCACTTCGTCGTAGTAGTGGAACTGCTCGGTGGTCGAGGAGCCGTTGGTTAGCGAGGCGGCGAGGATCAGCCAGCCGTGCAGCAGGCGGCTGCGCGCTTTGATGCCCAACTGCGTCCCGGAGGTGTAGCGCTGGGTCAGGGAAGGGGTGATGCCGAAGCGCTGATCCGCCCTCCGCTCCTTGTACTCGATGCCCACCGACGGCTCGATCTTGCCGGCGAAGATTGAGGTTGTCTGAGCCTCGTCCACCACCCACTCCAGTTGCGCCAGATCCACGTTGAAGAAATCGCCCAGCGCGAAGTTCGAGCCGGTGCGTGGGACGAAATTGACGCTGCTGTTGACCATGACGCGGCGCCCGAGGTCGACGCTGACCCCGAAGTTCACCTCGTTGAGCAAGAACCCGGGCGCGCCGCGCGAGTGCACGCTGTCGAAGCGCTGGATGCCGGGCGGGTTGCCCAGGTCCGCGGCCTCGCCGCGCGAGTTGACCGGCGTCGCCAGCAGGTCGCCAAGGAACACCCAGCCGTACTTTCCTGCCAGCGACGGGACCTGCTGGTTGCCAAAATCCTGCACCCAGCCGGTGCCGTTTCCCTGCGGCGCGAAGAAACCGAAGTCGACATAGCCGAAGAATGAGATGGGGCTGGGCCGGGCCGCTTCCTCGCGCGCGCGGGCGAGCGCCTGCTTCTGACGCGCCAACTCGTCCTCGAGTCCCGCGAGGCGCTCCTCGATGGTGCGCGGCTTCGGCTCGGCCTCGCCGGGCTCGTCCGGGATCGCGGGCGCTTTGACCTCCGGCGTGCGATCCTGGCCCCGCGCCTCGCTTGGGACCATCGCTAAGGTGGCCATCGAGAGGACCCCCACCCATGTCGATAGGGACCGCATGACTGTTCTCTTCTAGGCACACTCGCCGGGCGGCCGCAAAGCCGCCAGGGGTTCAGCCGATGCTCGTGCCGATGTTCCGTCCCGCGGACGGGCGCTACCCTCAGCGGACGGCGGGGCGGCCGAGTTCGCGCTCGAAGTCGGCCACCTGGCGGGAGAGGTGCTCATACTCCTTCGGGCCCAGCCCGGCCTTCACGGCCTTGTAAAGGCCGAGATACTTGTCCTCGAGCAGTCCTCCCACGCCCCCGAGCGTCCGGGCCCGCGACGCCACCACCCCGTCGAGCCGGTCGAGTTTCTTGCGGAGGATCTCCGGCGTGATCGGGGCGGTGGCTGCGAACGCCAGGAGATCGGCGGCTCCGTTCGCGTCGTGGTCGGCGAGCGCCTGTTTGCCACGCTCGACGCGCGCGCCATTGATCTCGGCCAAGTCCTCGAACGAAAGCCCGCGGTGCCCGAGCGTTTGTTCGATCTGCTCCGCCAAGGCGGGGGCCGGCGGGGACGGCGCCGATCGCGCATGCGTCTGGTGGCCCGGCCCCGCGAAGAACCAGAGAACGCCCGGTGTGGCGGCGCAGAGTCCGAGACCGACCAGCAAGAGCGCGAGCCGGGGACCATTGAGCCAGACCGACCCGTGCGCTGCTTCCTGCGTGCGCTCGATGCGGCCAGCTTTCACATCGAAGATCCAGGCCAGCATCACGACGACGGGGAACCCAAGAGCGAGCGCGACCACAATGTAACTCAGCACCTCGTCGGACCAGCGGAACCCGTGCATGATCGGTTCGACGATCTGGAGGACCGCGAACGCGCCGATCCCGTAGCCGACGAGTGCGCGGAAGACGCGGCGACGTTTCAGTTCAGCAACGAGGCTACCGGAATCCACGACATTCCTCCCCCAGCTCCCGGATGCTACTGCTTCCGTAGGCGTCCCGTAAGCCCACGGAACCAAGCGGGGGCAACACGGCGCTTGCAGCCCGCGTCGTCGAGAGGGCGCGCTCGGGCGCCGCCGAGGTCGAGGCCGTCGATGTCAAGGCCCGCGCCCTCGCGACTTCCACGACCGGCCCGCCAGTTAGAGAGACCCACCCAGAAGGCGCGGTCGAGGAGCCCGAATCGTGTTCGCGTTGAGCGACGGCGGAGCAGGGCGAGTTGTTGCCGGAGCGCCAGGTTCTCGAGCGCGAGGTCGGCGTGGTTCCTGAGCGCTGCGCGCAGGGCGCCAAAGAGAGCGAGTACGAGGGATATTGTTTCTCAGCGTCGCTCGCAGCCAACTCTCGGTCCAGCCTCAGGATCGAGTTTTGGCAAGGGACAGGGTCGCGGACACGACCTACCTGCCGGTGCTGATCGGGTTCATACCTGGGGTCGTGATGGCTGCTCACCAATGGTCACGCCATTTAGAGCAAGCGTGTGGGGAGCATCGGCGTCAGCCGGCACCGTGTGGGCGGATTCGGCTCGTGGCTCGGGCCACGCCGGAGGTGCCGCCGCCGCAACTGCGTCGCTGACATCGGGCTATGGGCCTCGTCATTTGCGTATATTCGATCTAACCACCTGACCCCATCAAGGAGCATGTTTTCTATTCGCCGTTCATGCGACCATCCAGTTTATGAAGGCTGAGGAAGGGTGCAGCAAACGCCACGCGCGCATCAACTGGAGCGTGGCCGGCCCATCTCGCTGCGAGGCGATTCGCGAAGCGGAGACCTGCGGGTGCGCGGCATGGAGCTGCACCCGCTCTTCGATCCAGGAAAAGGCACGGAGAGCGTCCGTGCGTATCGCAAGGCGGACAGCCTGGATCGTCGCCGGCGCATTCCTCGCTGTTGTGATCGCGCGGCTCCTCGTGCCTCCCCGAGGCACCGGTGAGGCCCCGGAGCCCCTCCGATCGGGACAGCCGTCGTGCGCTTCGCGTACCGCCTCAGGCGGCAGGAGCGCGCCGACGTCACCCGCTCCCGGCGCGCAAGATCACGCCAACGCCGGCGACGAAGCTCAACCCACCGAATCAGACACTGGCTTCATCGCGGGCAGCGTTTTTCTCGGAGATGGTCGCCCTGCAATCGGTGCCGAGATCACCGCGATCGGCACCGATGCGATCACAGCCACGAGCAGCGACGGTGTCTTCCTGCTGGAAGTGAAGCCCGGCGAGCATCGGCTGGTGGCGCAGCTCGGCGCCGATACAGGTGCGATGGGGACCGCTGTCGTGGTCGCGCGCGCTCAGACTGTGGATGGCGTGATGATTCGCCTCACGCGCGCGGCGTCGTTCGTGGGAGTCGTATTCGCTGACGACGGTTCTCAGGTCGCCGGCGCGAAAATCGTGGCGCGCTTGGCAATCGGCGCATTCGGAGCGCCGGAGAACCGTTGGGGACGCGCCGTGGCCAGCGCGACAGCGGACGCGAACGGCCGCTTCACGGTCGCGCCGCTTGCCCGAGGCATCTACAGCCTCGAAGCATCAGCAGCAGGGTTCACCGAGGAACGGCATTTCCGTCTCGCGCTCGAAGCCGGCCAGCGCCTCGATGTTCCCATGAAGCTCAAGCGCCTCGGAACCATCGAGGGCGTCATCAAGGATGAGGCGGGCTCGCCCATCCCTGGATCCATCATCACCACCTGGGACTGGCATGGGCAGCGTCTGGAGGCGCGCAGCGGACAGGATGGGCACTACCGCATCGAACGCGTTCGGCCAGACCGGATCACTGTTGCTGCGGCTCACTCCGACGCGCTGGGCCACATCGACCGGCCCGTGGACGTGTCGCCCGGTTCGACAGTGCACGCAAACTTCACGTTGCCTATCACGGGCCAGCTCACTGGGATCGTGCGGTTGCCTTCGGGAGCACCGGCAGCGTCGGCGCGTGTCGAGCTCTACTCGAAGTCGAGAGCGGACATCGCCGGCGCGGTGGCGACAGGCGCAGACGGCTACTACAACGCGCGGCTCCTCCCAGGATTCTACGAGGTGACGGCCTCACGGGGGGCCTTGCAAAAGAGTCAGCGCCGAATGGTTCGCGCGCGCGCCAGCGCGGAGCTGAACCTGGAACTGGCAGAGGAACCCCAAAGCGCCGAGCGCGGAATCACCGGCATCGTTCTCGACGCCGCCGGCCAGCCAGCTCGTGGAGCGTGGGTTGGCGTCCGACGCGCAGACTCCCTCGGAACGATGGTCTTCATCGCGGACAGAGAACGCGGATCGGCACTCACCGGCGAGGACGGCCGATTCGAGGTCCAGCCCTTCGGTCGCGCAGATGACGAAGACTCCGTATCAGTCGTGGCCCGCGCTGGCGGCAGCTTCGGAAAGGTTCAAGGATTGAAGGCCGGCGCCGAGGTGGTGGTCCAACTCCAGAAGGCCGCTACCGTCGTCGGGCACGCGATCGGCTTCCGCGGCGGAAGTTACCGGGCACTGGTCGAACCGCACGATCCGTCCGGTCCGACAGAAGCGTCGTCATGGATCCGTTTCGAGGGTGACCAGTTCACGCTGACGGATCTGGCGCCAGTGCCCTCGGTCCTTCGCGTGCGCCAAGGAGACTACGCCGCCGCCATCGAGTTGACGGTGGAGCCCGGCCAAACGACCGAAGTGGACGTGCGCCTCGCCGCCGAAACCCCCATCACGGGGCGGCTCGTCGATGGTGCGACGGGCGAGTCGGTGGCTGAGACATGGGTTATGGTCACCGGCGAAACGTTCTCCAGCCGGGTCGTTGGAAGCGACATCGAGTTCGAGCGCGCCGCCTCCAACGGAAGCATCGGGCTCTCGTGGACTCAAGCCGGAGCAGCGGAAGCGGCCATCGATCAGGTCCTCCCCGGAGGTCCAGCGGCGCTGGCGGGCCTTCGCGGAGGCGACCTCATCGTAGCGGTCAATGGCGAGCCGGTGGAAGGCGCCGGGGACGCTTCGGACCTCATTCGCGGCCCGATCGGCACGCCCGCGGCGATTACGGTCCGGCGAAATGGTGGGGAGTTGACCGTTCAAGTTGTTCGCGGCGACCTCGATGCACTGACCGCAGGGTCGCACCAGTGGATGCTGTGAGCTTGCTATGGTTTCTTTGAAGGGAGCGCGTCCGTCGCCCCCGGCCGCCGCCCGAACATCCCCGAGGAGCGGACGAACATCACCCGCTCGCCGCCTTGGTTGAACAGCTCCCCTAGCGTGAAGACCGTGCCGCGTTCCGGATGCCGCGAAGACGGCTTCACCGCGGTGATGGTCAGCCGCGCCCGCAGCGTGTCGCCGGGCCGCACCGGCTTCAGCCAGCGCAGCTCGTCGATGCCGGCCGAGCCGAGGCTGGAGGAGTCCTGGAGCAGCCCGCGCACCATCAGGCCCATGTAGATCGAGCTGGTCTGCCAGCCGCTGGCGATGATCCCGCCGTAGAGGCTGCTGCGCGCGGCCTCCGGGTCGATGTGGAACGACTGCGGATCGTACCGGCGGGCGAAGGCGAGGATCTCCTCCTCGCTGATGCGATCCTCGCCCAGCTCGAATACCTGGCCTTCGCTGAAATCCTCGAAGTAGCGCATGACTCCTTCAGGTGCTGCGGCCAGGCAACGATTCAGAAAGCCGACGACCCGGTGAGAGCGCGCCCGATGGACAGCGTGTGGATCTGGTCGGTGCCCTCATAGGTGAAGGTGGATTCCAGGTTGGCGGCGTGGCGGAGGATGTGAAACTCGCCCGCGACGCCGTTGGCCCCCAGCACCGCCCGGCAGCGGCGGGCGGCCTCGAGCGCGATGCGGCAGTTGTTCCGCTTGAGCAGGCTGGTCTGCGCCGGGTGCAGCCGCCCCGCTTCTTTGAGGCGGGCATAGTGGAGCGCCAGGAGCGAGGCCTTCACCACCTCGGTCGCGATGTCCGCCAATTCAAGTTGCACCAGCTGCTTGGCGGCGATGGGCACGCCGAACTGCTTGCGGTCGCAGGCGTACTGGAGCGCGATCTCGAGGCAGGCACGGGCCGCGCCCAGGACGCCGAAGGCCACGCCGAAGCGCGCGTTGTCGAGACACGCGAGCGGCGCCTTCAGCCCCGACGCCTCGGGCAGCCGGCTCTCCTCGGGGACGCGCACGCCCTCGAGCAAGAGACCGCCCGTCACCGAGGCGCGCATCGAGAGCTTGTGCGGGATCTCCTCGGCGCTGAAGCCCGCCATTCCGCGCTCGACGATGAAGCCGCGCACGCCTTCGCTGGTGCGCGCCCAGACGATGGCCAGGTGGGCGACCTGCGCGTTGGTGATCCAGAGCTTGCGCCCGGTGAGGATCCAGTCTTTGCCGTCCCGCTCGGCGCGGGTCTCCATGCCGGCGGGATCGGAGCCGTGGTCCGGCTCGGTCAAGCCGAAGCAGCCCACCGCGCGGCCCGCGGCCATCTCCGGGAGCCACCGTTCCTTTTGCCCCTCGGAGCCGAATTTATAGATGGCAAACATGGCGAGGCTGGTCTGCACCGAGACGAAAGAGCGCAATCCGGAGTCGCAGGTCTCGAGCTCGTGGCAGGCGAGCCCATAGGCGACCGGGCCCATTCCGGCGCAGCCGTAGCCTTCGAGGTTGGCGCCGAGCAGGCCGATCTTGGCCAGCTCCGGAACCAGCTCGAGGGCGAATCGCCCGGCCTCGTAATCGGCGACGATGCGCGGCATGAAGCGATCGGAGACCAGGCGCCGCACGCTCTTGCGCACCTGGCGCTCGTCGTCGCGCAAGAGGCCATCCCAGCCGATCAGCTGTTCAATCGAGAGTTCGCCTTGCACCCGGTCCATAGGAGTCCTTTACAAGAGCGGCAGGAAGGCGCGGGCGAAGGCCGGGCCACGCGCCTCGTCCTCGTGCTTGAAGTAGACGAAGACGTCTTCGGCAAAGCCCTGCTTCACCGCCGCGGCCCATTTGCGCAGATCGGCGTCGGTATAGTCCAGCCGGCGCAGGCGGAAATAGCCGAAGGGCGCGGTGCGGACCAGCGGCGTCGAGAGGTCCTCGCTCTCGGCCACGCAGAGCGCGGCTTTGGCAAGAGCGAGCGCGGCATAGGTCTCGTCGCAGAACCAGCTGGAATGGCGGAACTCGAAGGCGGCTTGCAGGTCGGGCGGGAGCTGGAGCAAGAACTCGCGCAATAAAGGAAGGTCGGCTTTCAGGTTGGGCGGCACTTGATACAGCACCGGCGCCAATTGCCCGCCCAGCGTGCGCGCCACTTCGGCAAAGGCGGTCACGAACTCGGCGCAGTCCTTCAGCCGCTTCTGGTGGGTGATGCGCTGCCAGGCTTTCAGGGCGAAGCGAAAGCCGGGCGGCACCTGCAAAGACCAGTTCTGCAGGATCTTCGCGGTCGGCTTTCGATAGAAGGAGTAATTGATTTCGACGGTGGAAAGCTGCGACCCATAATAGGAGAGCATCTTCTTCCCGGGTAAATCCTCCGGATAGAAGCTCCCCCGCCACGCCTCGTAATTGTAGCCGCTGGTGCCGACGTGAATCACGACTGCACCAGCTTGCGATAGGTGCGCAGGTGGCGCAGCGCCGGGGCCGCCTCGCCGCGCAGCTCATAGAGATGCGCCAGGTTGTAATGCGCGTCGGCGCAGCCCGGGTCAGCCGCCAGCGCCGTGCGATAGGCGAGGATGGCTTCCTCCGGCATCTGCAAATCGGTGAGCGCCACGCCCAGATTGAAGAGCGCGATGACGCTCTCGGGCCGCAGCTCGATGGCCCGGCGGTAATGGCCGGCGGCGCCGCGGGGATCGCCGGCTTCGTGCAGCAGGCGGCCCAGGTTGACGTGGGCGTCGGCGTGGTCGGGATCGAGCGCGAGGGCGCGCCGGTAGGCCTCCCGCGCGGCCTCGGGGGCCGACTCCTCGAGATCGCAGGCGCGCTCGTACCAGTCGGAGGCGTCGCCCTCCCGCGCGCGTTGGTGCAGCGGCGCCACCTTGCGGGCCAGCTCGCGGGTGCCGAAGTCGAAGAGGACCTGCCCCGACTCGGGGCTCCACTGCGCCTGCCCGTCGCCGACGACGATGCGGTCGCCCTCGGCGCGGATGTGGACAGCGCGCAGCGGCCGCCCGCCCGGAAGCTGCTCCTTGAGCTTGCGCAGGGCGCTGCGGACCCGGCGGGGCGGGATGCGGGCGGAGACGAGGCCCTGCGCCGTCCGCAGCAGCACCAGGTCCTGGAAGGAGAAGCGCAGGGCGCCGCGCGGCCCGCGCGAAGGCTCGAGGAAGCCGGCGCGCACGTACGAGCGGACCTGGCCCACGGAGAGGCCCAGCATCTTCGCCACCTCGCGCGCGCCGTAGCCGCTCATCGCGAGCAGGAATGACACGGACCCGCCGCGGGCTCAAGGCGCGCAGGCGTGGGCGGAGTTCGAATACTCGGCCTGGAGCAGGAACGCCCCCGAGGAGAGCGAGACGCAGCGGGGCTCGCTCTCGCACTTGTCGCCCAGCTCCTTGCCGGAGTCGTCGGTCCAGGCGGCGGCCAGGGGGTCGGTGATCGACTCCATCAGCTCGTGGGCGGTCAGGGAGGCGGTGGCGTTGGCCTCTCGCGAGGCGGAGTTGCAGTCGGTCTGCTCGCCGAGGTTGAGGCAGCCGAAGGAGCCGGTGACGTTGGGCACGAAGGCGATGAGCAGCGTCACGCCGCCGCACTTGAAGGACGAGTGCCAGGCGCAGAAGCCGGGGGCAGGTTTCAACTCCGCCCCGCTGTAGACCACCACCCAGTCTCCGTCGGCTGGCACAACGCCGCCTGCGCGCAGCACGTTGCACGCCTCGGCGCCGATCGACTGGCTGTCGGCCTGATCGGGCGAGGCGGGCGGCGAAGAGAGGTCGGTGAAGCTGCCTCCGAAGCGCGTGGTGGCGACGGCGCCGCGGAGGTACTGGTCGGCGAGCGCGAGGTAGTCGCTGCCGTTGAGGCCGTCCAGCAGATCCTCCTGCGTGGGGCGGAGATCGGCGGAGAAGGAGTCGGGGTCACCCCAGAAGACAGCGAAGGTCCGGGTGGACGGCGCCACGGGGCCGCCGCGATCGACGAGATCGGGCGGGAGCACGGTGATGGTCGCGAGGGCGGCGCCGCTCGCGAGGTGAAAGGTTCCGCCCGCGTCCACCGGCGCCTGGTACACACCTGCCGCTGTGACGCTGCCGCCGGCCGGGCCTCCCTGGACCGCAAACTCGCCGGCTCCTTGAAACGAAACCCGCCCCGCCGCGCGCACCGTGACGGCGGACGGATCGATGCCGGTCTCGGCTGCGACGGTGACGGCGGCGCTGGCCGTTCGCGCCGAATCGCCAGCGCTGCGGGCGATCACCGTGCAGACGCCGTCGCGGTCGGGCGCCCGGAAGGTTCCGTCGGCGGCCATGGTGCCGCAGTCGCTGGACCAATTCACCGACCCCTCCTGCGCCCCGGCGGCGCTGGCCGAGAAGCGCAGGCTGGCGCCGCGGCCCAGTGTGGCCGCCAGCGGCGAGAGGGCCAGCGGGCCCAGTTCGATTCGCACCGCGGAGGCGGAGACCACGATCTCTGCCCCGGCGCTCCGGGCCGGGTCCGCGACGCTCCGCGCGACCAGGTGATACCTGCCCGGCGCCGGCGGTGCGAGGTAGAGGCCGGTGTCGTCAACGGTGCCTCCCGGCGTGCCTTCGGCGACCGCCCAGGTCACCCGCGGGTCTTTGCCGGTGGCCGCCGCGGTGAACTGCCGATGTCCGCCCGTCTCAAGATTGACCAGCGCCGGCTCCACGGCGACCGCGACCGCGGGAGAAGGTGCGGCGGCCACCCGGACCACCGCAGTCGCGCGCGCTGCCGGAGAGGTCGCGACCACGTGATAGGTCCCCGCGGTGGACGGCGCCGTGTAGCGTCCGTCCAGGCGGATCGAGCCGCCGGCCGAGCCCTCAGCGAGCGACCAGGCGACCGGCCCCTCGCCCGTCGCCTTGAACAAGAGGGTATCGCCCGCCTGCAAATCCGCATCCTGCGGCGCGACGGTAATGACCGAGATGGAAAGAGCAGGGCGGCGCGATTCACAAGCCGTGAAGAGCAGGGCCGCAGCGAGCGCCCCCAGGACCTGTCGCCGCCAGACACCCATCACTCCCCCTGGGGGGAAGTTAGGTCGCGCCTACCCGGCCTGCTACTTGCCGGCCTTGGTCTTGGCAGCTTTCAGTTCGCGCGGAGCGCGCTTGGCGGGCTTGCGCGGCGGCGTGGCTTCGGCGGAAGCGGAATCGGCAGCGGGCTCGGAGGCGGAGGCGGCGGACGTGGACGCGGGGCTCCCCTGCTGCGCCGCTCCCAGACCTTTGGCCGCGAGCGAGGCCTTGAGCGCCTCCATCAGATCGATGATCTGCGTCGGCGGCCGCTCCGGCTCCGCCTGGATCTCCTGGCCCTCGACCTTGCGCTGGATCTGGGCAAGGGTCCGCTTGCGCACGTCGTCCTCGTACTTCTGCGGCTGGAAGTCGTCGGTGGAGATCTGGTCGATGATCTGCTGCGCCAGCAGCAGCTCCTGCGGCTTGACCTCGCCGCTCTCGAGCGGAACTTCGGAGAACGAGCGGACCTCGTCCGCATAGAGCAGCGTCTGCATCACCAGGCCGCCTTCGGGCAGCGGGCGGATCTGCACCAGGTACTGCTTGCCGCGCGCCGCATACCGCGCCAGCGCCGTGCGGCCGCTCTTGCGCATCGCTTCCGCCAGTAGCCGGTAGGCGCGGTCGGCGCCCTGCTCGGGGCCGAGGTAGTAGGGCTTGTCGAGGTAGATGGGGTCGATCTTCGAGGCCGGCACGAACTCGGCGATCTCGATCTGCTGCGTGGACTTCTCTTCCAGCGACTTGAGCTCGTCGGGCGTGAAGGTCACGTAGCGATCCTTGGCGAACTCGTAGCCCTTCACCATCTCGTCGCGCTGCACGACGATGTTGTCCTCGCGCGGGCAGATGTACTGCTGCTTGAGGCGCGAGCCGCACTTGCCATGCAGCAGGTTGAAGGAGATGGCGGCGGACGACTGCGTCGCCGAGAACAGCTTCACCGGGATCGAGACCAGCCCAAAGGAGATGGTCCCGGACGCAATCGACCGAGCGCTCATAGGAGCCGATGATAACGTGCTCCGAGGAATGGCCAACTTCCTGGACGAATACCGCCGCAAGCGGTCGCCTGATCGAACGCCGGAGCCTTTTGGCGACGACGCGAACCTCGGGCGGGACGGCGCGGCGCGTCCTGGAATTTTCGTGGTCCAGCAGCACGACGCCACGCGCATGCACTTCGATCTCCGCCTCGAGTGGGACGGCGTGCTCAAGTCCTGGGCGGTGCCCAAGGGACCCTCGCCCGACCCCGCCGACAAGCGTCTCGCCATGATGACCGAGGACCATCCGCTGGAGTACGCCGATTTCGAAGGCGTGATTCCAAAGGGCAACTATGGCGCGGGTCCGATGATCGTCTGGGATCGCGGCAGCTGGAAGCCGGTGGGCGACCCGCGCGAGGGCGTGCGCGACGGGAAGCTGCTCTTCGAGCTCAAGGGCTTCAAGCTCAAGGGGATGTGGACGCTGGTGCGGACCAAGCAGGGCTGGCTCCTCATCAAGGAGACCGGCGACGGGCACGTCCGGCGCGGCGGAACCTATGACGACCGGTCGGTGCTCTCGGGGTTGCGCGTCTCCGAGCTGGCGGAGCGCGGGCTGCGCACGGCGGAGATCCGCGCCGAGTGCGAGCGGCTTCTGGCGCCGCGGCGCGCGCTGCGCGGCGAGGAGGTGCAGCCCATGCTGGCCGAGCCGCGCACCGAGCCGTTCGACGATCCGGCCTGGCTGTTCGAGCTGAAGTACGACGGCTTTCGCGCGGTGGTGGCGCGGGAGGGCTCGCGGCCGCGCGTCTTCTACCGGCGCGGCGCGGATGCGACGGCGGTCTTTCCCGATCTGGCCCGGGCGCTGCTCGCGCTGCCGGCGGAGAGGTTCGTGGCCGACGGCGAGATCGTGGTGCTCGACGAGACCGGCCGCCCGGTCTTCCAGCGCCTGCAGAAGCGCGCGCTGCTCACCGCGCCCCGCGACGTGGACCGCGCCGCCGCCGAGCTGCCCGCCACGCTCTTCCTCTTCGACCTGCTCGGCTTCGAGGACTTCGATCTCCGCCCGCTGCCGCTGCTGGAGAGGAAGAAGCTCCTGGCGCGCCTGGTGCCGGCCGACGGCCCCCTGCGCGCGGTCGATCACGTGCAGGGCCACGGGCGGGCGCTCTTCGCCAGCGTCCGCGAGCTGGGACTGGAAGGCATCGTCGGGAAGCGCGCGCTCTCGCCCTATCGGGCCGGGCGGTTCCGCGACTGGGCGAAGATCCGCAGCGACCGCGTCGGCGACTTCGCGGTGGTGGGGTTCAGCAAGGGCGAAGGCTCGCGGGCGGCGTTCGGCGCGCTGCACGTCGCGGTGCAGACGCCGGGCGGGCTCGTCTACGTGGGGCGGGTGGGCGGCGGGTTCAGTGAGAAAGAGGTGAAGCAGGCGCGGGCGGAGCTGTTGCCGCTGCGGATCGAAAAGCCGCCCTGCACGGGGACGCTGCCGCCGGGCGCCGGCCACACCTGGGTGCAGCCGCGGCTGGTGGTCGAGGTCCGCTACAAGGAAATCACCGAAGAGGGCCTTTTGCGCCAACCGACCTTCCTCCGCTTCCGCACCGACAAGACGCCGGCCGACTGCAATGAGACGCTGCCGCTCCTGCCCGCGCCCGAGCCTGTGGCGCGGGAGGTGCCGTTCTCGAATCTGGGGAAAATCTTCTGGCCCGAGCAGGGATATACCAAAGGCGATTTGATCGATTACTATCGCGCCATCTCGCCCTGGCTGCTTCCGTACCTGCGCGATCGGCCGGTGGTGCTGACGCGCTATCCGGATGGCATTGCCGGGAAGAGCTTCTTCCAGAAGGACGCGCCCGAATATGTGCCGTCGTGGATTCGGACGGCGCGGGTCGCGGGCGGCGGTGGCTTCGCCCGCGATCCGGACACCGAGGGCCGCGAGGTGGAGTTCTTCATCTGCGACGACGTCGAGTCGCTGCTCTATCTCGCCAACCTCGGGACCATTCCGCTGCACCTCTGGGCCTCGCGGGTCGCGGCGGCGCAGAACCCCGATTGGTGCATCATCGACCTCGACCCGAAGACGGCGCCCTTCGCCGACGTGGTCACGCTGGCGCGGGCGGTGCACGACCTGTGCGACGCCATCGGGCTGCCCAACTTCTGCAAGACCAGCGGCCAGAAGGGGCTACACGTGCTGATCCCGCTGGGAGGGCAGCTCGATCACCCGCAGTCGGTGACGCTGGCGGAGTTGATCGCCAGCACCATTGAAAAGGATTACGGGTCGATTGCCAGCACCGCGCGCAAGATTCCGGCGCGTAAGGGCCGCGTTTACCTGGATTGCTATCAGAATGGATATGGAAAGACGATTGCGGGGCCCTTCAGCGCGCGGCCGGTGCCCTTGGCCACGGTCTCGATGCCATTGAAATGGAGCGAGGTGAATGGCCGGCTTGATCCGCGCAAGTACACGCTGAAGACGGCGCCCGCGCGGATGAAGAAGCTGGGGGCGGATCCGCTGGCGGAGGTGCTGACGCTGCGGCCCGATCTCCAAGCGGCGCTGGGGCGGCTGACGCTGAGGCTCAAGTGATCCTGCAGCGGCCGTCCGCAGCGTGGGCTCTCTATGTGCTGGCGCACGGCGCGGGGGCGGGGATGCGGCATCCGTTTCTCGAGGCGCTGGCGGGGGCGCTGGGGGCGGAGGGAGTGGCCACGCTGCGCTATGAATTCCCCTATATGGAGGCTGGCGGGCGGATCGATTCGAAGCCGGTCCTGCATGCGCGGGTGCGCGAGGCGGTGGCGGCGGGCCGCGCGGAAGGGTTGCCGCTCTTTGCCGGCGGGAAGTCGATGGGCGGACGGATGACGTCGGAGGCGTTCTCCCTGGAGGCGCCGGCTCTCGTCCGCGGGATTGCCTTCGTCGGGTTTCCGCTGCATCCGGCGGGGAGGCCGGGGGTGGCGCGGGCGGAGCACCTGAGCGCGGTTTCGCTGCCGATGCTGTTCCTGCAGGGCACGCGGGATGAGCTGGCGGATCTCGCCTTGCTGCGGCCCATCGTGGCGGGGCTGCCGCGGGCGGCGCTCCACGTCATCGACGATGCGGACCATTCCTTTCATGTGCGGAAGAAGAGCGGGCGGACGGATGCGGAGGTGCTGGTGGAGCTGGCGCGGACCTTTGCGCAGTGGGCGCGGGCGGTGCTGGCATCGTGACCGGCGAGCTACTCCCCCAGGAGCGGCGAGTCCTCCAGCCGCGCCAGCAGATCCGCCGGGCCGCTGTAGAGGGCGATGCATCCGGCCCCCAGCAGATCCGCCTCCGCGAAGCCGCCGCACAAGACGCCGATGCTCCGCACCCCCAGCCGCCGCGCCGCGATGGCGTCCCAGGGCGTGTCGCCGATCACCACCGCGTCCTCCCGGGAAGTGCCGAGGCGCTTCAGCGCCGCCGCGAAGATGTCCGGATACGGCTTGCTCCGCGCGGCGTCGTCCGCGCTGGTCTCCGTCTCGACCAGGTCGTCGATCCCCGCGATCTGCTTGTAGATCGCCAGCTCTTCTCCCTTGGCCGACGACGCCAGCGCCACCCGGACGCCCCTGCGCAGCAGCCGCTGGAAGAGGTCGCGCACCTCCGGAAACGGCCGTACCTTCTTCAAGTACTGGGCCGTCCACAGCTGCGAGCGATACTCCTCGATCACCTTCCCCCGCAGCGCCAGCTCGTCCTGGGAGAGGAAGACCGGCATCAGCTGATCTCCGCCCTTGCCGATCTGTGCCCGCACTTCCTCGAACGCAAACTTGTGCCCGAAGTGCGCGAAGGCCTCCTGCCAGGCGCGCGCGTGCAGGTCCACCGAGTCCACCAGCGTCCCGTCCACGTCGAAGATCGCCGCCTCTGCCGCCATCGCGCAAAGCTAGCCACGATCGAGAAAAGTGCCTAGCAGCACCCACCGGCGCGCGTCCCGCAGCCGGCCCGGCTTCGCCGCCAAGGGCGTCGTGTAATGCCAGAGCGGCAAGCGATAGCAGGAGAGCCCGCCCAGCGTGGCGATCGATCGGACCTGGCTCAAATGGCCCTGG
>JANXXR010000328.1 GCA_025350525.1 Deltaproteobacteria bacterium | reverse complement strand
ACCAGGAGGCGCAGCACCTCGCAGGCCTTGTACGCCGCGATGCCGCCGCCGACGCAGAGCAGGACCCTGCTTCCTCGAAGAGCCATGCCCGCATGATCGCAGACACGCTCGCCTTGCGCGACTTCTGCTATATGCGGGCCGTGCAAAAGCGACGCCCCGTCTCGCCCGGAATCCTCGCCGCCCTGAAGGCGCGCAAGATCGCCGTCGCGGCGCTCTACTGGGGACCCAGCATCTTCCTGCTCGCGACCTTCGTGCTGGTGATTTCCCTCTGGCGCGGCGTCAACCTGGGCGGGCTGCTCTACGCGGCGGTCCTGCTGCTCGCCGCGGGCGGCGTGGCCTCGGCGTGGAGCCTGCAGCGGCGGCTCGCCGAAGTGGGGGTCGCCCTCGAGCGGGCGCAGCGCACCAGCACCGTCGGGCTGCTCACCGCCGGCTTCGCGCACGAGATGAAGAACGCGCTCACGGTGGTGCTGGGCTTCGCCGAATTGGGGCGCACCGCCGCCGAGCGCACCCAGGCCGACGTCAAGGTCATCCGCCACCTCAAGGAGCTGGAGAACGAGACGCGGCGCACGGTGGCGCAGCTGCAGACCTTCCTCTCCTACTCGAGCGGAGAGAAGGTCCCGCGCCGCCCGCAGGACGTGAACGAGTTGGTCAACGAAGCGCTGCAGATGGTGCGGCCCATGGCGCGCATCAAGGACCTCACGGTGGACCAGACCGCCGGCGAGCCGCCGCGCGTGGACGTCGATCCCTTCGCCATTCGACAGCTTCTACTGAATGTATTGCTCAACGCGCTCGACTTCGGGCGCAGCCGCATCACCGTCAGCACCCGCCGCGCCGTGGACGGCCGCGCCGAGGTGATCATCGCCGACGACGGCCCCGGCGTCCCCGCCGCCGACCGCGCCCGCATCTTCCAGCGCTTCGTCACCACCAGAGCGGGCGGCAACGGCCTGGGCCTCTCCACCGGCCGCCAGATCGCCGAAGCCCACGGCGGCACGCTTACGCTGCAAGACGCCCCCGGCGGCGCAACTTTTCTGCTGCAGCTCCCCCCCGCCTGAAGCCTGAGGTCTGCCTCAGGTGACGTACTTCTCGATCTGCCTGAACAGATCCAGGCGGTCCACCAGGTCCGTCAGGTAATCCAGCCGGTCCGTCTCCAGCTCGATGACGGGAGACAAGGTGTACTTCGCGCGCCACTCCTCGTAGAGCGCGTTGAGCCTGCGAAGATAGTCGGTGGGGACCTCCATCTCCATCGCCCGCCCCCGCTGCTGGATCCGCTTCTTCAAGGTCTTGATCGGGCACTTGAGGAAGATCATCAGATCGGGCGGCGCCAGCGAGGAGCAGGTGGTGTCGTAGAGCTCGCGGTAGGTCTGGTAGTCGCGATCGGAGATCATCCCCGAGCGGCGCAGGTTCTCACAGAAGATCTCGGCGTCCTCGTAGATGGTGCGGTCCTGCACCACCGTGCCCGGCTCCAGCATCAGCTCGCGGTGAAGGCGGAACTTGTGGGCGAGAAAATAGATCTGCGAGTGAAAGGCCCACTTGGGCATGTCGGCGTAGAAGTCGGCCAGGTACGGGTTGGTGTCGTTGGGCTCGAAGAAGGGCTTGAGGCCGTACCGGCGGCAGAGAAACGACACCAGCTCGGTCTTGCCGGCGCCCATGTTTCCCGCCACCGCGATGAACCGCTTCTTCGATGCCATGTTCTCGATTATCCTCCGCGCCCCATGAAGCTTGCAGCAGCTTTCGCACTTCTCCTCGCCGCCGCCTGCAACACCGACGCTGCCGCGCCGCACCTGGCGCGCGGCAACGTGCTGGTCAACAACGGCCACCTGGAGGAGGCGGCGCAGGAGTACCGCGAGGCGGCGCGGCTCTTGCCGAAGTCCGCTTTGGCCCGCGAGCGGCTGGGCGACACGCTCTTCGACCTCGGGCGGAAGGACGAGGCGCTGGCGGCTTACCGCGAGGCCGCGGCCCTGGACACCGAGAGCGCCTTCACCGCGCGCATCGGCGCCGCTCGCGTGCTCGAGTCGAAGGGCGACCTTCTGGCCGCCCGCGCCGAGCTGACCTCCGGCCTCGAGAAGGCGCCCACCAACCTCTTCTTCCTCCTCTCGCGCGGAAATCTCGCGGCCCGGGCGGGCGACAGGAAGGCGGCCCTCGCCGACGCCGAGCGCGCCGTGCACCTCAAGTCCGACAACGTGCCGGCGCTCTACCAGTACGGCCTCGCGCTGCTCGACGACGGGCAGGTGCCGCAGGCGGGGGCGACCTTCGATCGGCTGCTGGAGATCGCGCCGCAGTCGCCCGAGGGCTACTACGGCCGCGCCCGCTACTTCGCCGCCCGAGGAGAGGGCGCCTTCGCGGCGGAGGCCTTGGCCGCCGCGGCAAAGCGGGTGCAGGCCGACGCCCGCGCCCGCCTCGAGGAGCAGGGCCTGAAGGGCGAGGCGCTGGACCAGGCGGCCCGCGCGGCCACCAGCCGATCGCTTTCGAGCATGCAGCAGGATCCGGCCTTCGCCCGCTGGGCGCACGACGCCGGCTTCCGGCGCGGCGCCGACTGGCCATGAGCCGGGGCTGGCTGCTGTTCGCGCTCGGCGCCGCCTGCGCCGGCAGGCCGCAGCGGGACACGACGGCGCTTCTGCGAGAGGCGCAGGCCGATCTCTCTGCGGGGCGCGGCGACCAGGCCCAGCGCGAGTTCGAGGAGGTGCTCGCGCGCGACCCGGGCGAGCTCGCCGCCGTGCGCGGGCGCATCGAGGCGGCGCGCAAGCGGGGGGCGCTCGAGCCGCTGCTGCGCGAGCTTCGCAGCGGCGCGAAGGAGGAGGCCCTCGGGTTCTACGCGCTCGGTCTCGCCGAGTTCGCCGCCGGAAACGAAAGCGCTGCCATCGCGGCGCTGCGCAAGGCCTCCGAGCTGCGGCCCGGAGAACCGGATATTCAGTATCGACTGGGCATCGCCCTCCTCGACGGCGAGAAGTTCGCCGAGGCGCGCGAGCCGCTGGCGAAGGCCGCCGCGCTCGCTCCCAAGGTGGCGCGCTTCCGGCCGGCGCTGGCGATGTGCCTCTCGCGGCTGGGCGATCGCAAGGCGGCGCTCCAGGCGCTGCACGACTTTGCGCAGCTCGATCCGACGCCGAAGGAGGCGGCGCTGGGCGTAAAAGTCGCGCGGTCGCTCACCGACCTCTTCCGCGATCTGCCGCAGCCGGCGCGCAGCGATCTCGAGCAGGCGCTGGGGTACCTGCTCCGCGACGCGCCCGGGATCGCGGCGCCCCAGCTGGAGACGCTCCTTTTGCGGCTGCCCGACCTGGCCGCGGCGCACGCGCTGCTCGGCCTCGCCGCCGCGCGCCTCGATGAAGCCGGCCGCGCCGTCACCGAGCTGCGCCGCGCCGCCGAGCTCGCCCCCGACCTGCCGCAGCCGCACGCCTGGCTCGCCGAGCTGTACGTCGCGAAGGAGAGGCCCGAGCTGGCCGCCGCCGAGTACTCCGCGGCGCTCTTGCGCAACCCGCTCGACCCGGAGACGCTGCGCCACCTGGGCACGCTTCGCCTCGAGCGCGGGCTGCCCGACGCCCTCGAGCCCCTGGAGCAGGCGGCCCTGCTCGCGGCCGAGGACGACGGGCTGATGCTGCTGGTGGCGCGGGCGGAGATCGCGGCCGGACAGCAGGCCAGGGCCCTGGCCCGCCTCGAGCGGCTCGCCGATCGCCGCCCCGAGGACGCCGAGGTCCTCCTCCGCCTCGCCATGCTGCTCTTCGACCAGCGGGCCCGCGCCGCCTCCACCGCGCGCGGCGACCTGACCCAGCGGGTGGAGGGGCTGCTCAAGAAGGTCCTCGCCCTCCAGCCGGAGAACGCCGCGGCGAACCGGCTGCTCACTGCCCTGCGAGAAGGATGAGGCGGGCCTTGCCTCCCCGGGCGCGTCGGATACGATGTCTTCCGTGAGCCTGGTCCCCGCCGCGCCGCCCCCCGTTCCGCAGAAGCGGCGCCCCTTTGAAGGCTGGGGCGCTGCCGCCGCCAGCGGTCTCGCCGCCGCCACCGGGGCTTTGGTGGGGCTGAGCGGCAGGCTCTTCGGCCAGGTCCGCGACCGCAGCCGCAGCTCGGTGGCCGGCTTCCGCGCCCGCCCCGAACATTCGCGCTGGCGGGCCTACGCGCTGGGCTGCTACGGCGCCGTCGTGGCGACCACGCTGGCCGGCCAGCTCTACACCGACAACACGCTGCGGGCTTACGTCCGCGTGCAGCCGGTCGAGCTGCCCGCGCTCACGCAGATCTTCGTCCGCAACGACTCGCACCACGCCTGGAAGAAGGTCAAGCTCACCCTCAACGGCATCTACACCTACGAGAAGGACGAGGTGCCTCCGGGCCTCTTCATCCTCCTGCCGGTGAACCGCTTCGCCGTCTTCGATCCGCTGGGACGCCCGACCTATGCGGCCAAGACCGTCCAGCCCAGGCTGCTCTCCATCGACACCTCCGACGCGCACTACGAGACGGAGCTGAAGCCGTGAGCGCCGCCCTGCAGCCCGGACCGCGCGCGCGGGTCCTCGTCGGCGACGACGATCCGGAGATCGTGACCTTTCTGGCCACGCTGCTGGAGCTCGAGGGCATCGAGTCGCAGGTGGCCACCAGCGCGGCGGCGGCGATG
>JANXXR010000325.1 GCA_025350525.1 Deltaproteobacteria bacterium | reverse complement strand
CTCGCCAAGGTGCTGGTCCCCTGCTGCGAGAAGCTGCAGGAGGCGGTGAAGCTCATGCGCCACATCAAGAACCCGGACGAGATCCTCAGGGCCTGCCGGGACATCAAGACCTTCGAGAGCGACGCGGACGCGCTCGGCCGCGCCGCCATCGCCGCGCTCTTCAAGAGCGGCGCCGACGCGCTCAGCATCATCAAGTGGAAGGAGATCTACGACCTGATGGAGACGGCCACCGACCGCTGCGAGGACGTGGCCAACGTCATCGAAGGTGTGGTGCTGGAGCACGCCTGATGTTCACCATCGTGGTGGCGCTGATCATCCTCGCGCTCATCTTCGACTTCATCAACGGCTTCCACGACTCGGCCAACTCCATCGCCACCGTCGTCTCCACCCGCGTCCTCTCGCCGGGGCTGGCGGTGGGCTGGGCGGCCTTCTTCAACTTCGTGGCGGCCTTCGGCGGCACGGTCAAGGTCGCCAACACCATGGGCAAGGGCGTCATCCAGTTCGATCAGCTCAAGGCCCACGGCACCACCATGGTGCTGGTGGTGATCTTCGCCGCGCTGCTGGGCGCCATCCTCTGGAACCTCTTGACCTGGTGGTGGGGCCTGCCCTCCTCGTCGTCGCACGCGCTGGCCGGCGGGCTCATCGGCGCCACCCTCCCCGCGCTGGGGCCGCACGGCCTGGTCGCGGAAGGCATCATCAAGATCGCCATCTTCATCGTGCTCTCGCCGCTCCTCGGCATGGTGCTCGGCACCACCATGATGATCGGCACCGCCTGGATCGTGCGTCGGCGGTCGCCCATGCAGGTGGACAAGTGGTTCCGCCGCCTGCAGCTGGTCTCGAGCGGAATCTTCTCCTACAGCCACGGCACCAACGACGCGCAGAAGACCATGGGCATCATCGCCGTGGTCCTCTACGGCACCATCTGGGCCGACCGCGCCTTCAGCGTCCCCTTCTGGGTCATCCTCCTCTGCCACGCGGCCATGGCGGCCGGCACGGCGCTGGGCGGCTGGCGCATCGTCCGCACCATGGGGCACAGCCTCACCAAGCTGCAGCCCATCGGCGGCTTCTGCGCCGAGACCGGCGGCGGCGTGACCATCCTGGCCATCTCGCACTTCGGCATCCCGGTCTCGACCACGCACACCATCACCGGCGCCATCGTCGGCGTCGGCGCCACCCGCGGGACGCGCGCCGTCCGCTGGGGAGTGGCCGGCCGCATCGTCTGGGCGTGGGTGCTCACCATCCCAGCGGCGGCGGCGGTCTCGGCCAGCGTCTACGTCGCCACCATGTCGGTGCTGGCGCTGCTGCGCTGAAAACTAGCGCGCCGCGGCTTCTGCGCAGCGGGTCTCGACCAAAGGCGACCGCTGTCCGGTGCGCTCGAAGACCAGCACGCAGCGCGCGCCGGCCTTGAAGAGCAGAAACCGATCGGGCAGCGCGCGCTCGCGTCCCTCGATGTGCCGGCGCTCGATCAGCAGGACGGGCTCGCGGGTGAGCGCCTCGGCGGCGAGCAGCGGCTGCTGTCCCAGCGCGTCGGTCACCGCCTGCAGCAGCGCGGCGCGGCTCTGCGGCGTGGGCTCGACGATCACCGCCGGCGCCGCTCCTTCGAGCGAATCGGGCCGCGGCCCCGAGGATGCGCACGCCGCCGCCAGCAGCGCCGTCAAAAGCGCGCGCCGCCAGCCATGCACTGCAGGACTTCCGCGCGTCATTGGGGCCGCCAGAGGATGCGGTTCTCGAGGAAGGGATTGCGCACGATGAGCGGCTCTTCTTGCGCGACCGCGTTCTCGGAGCGCGACGACGGCGACGGGCAGGTGCCGTTGCTCCGGAACTGCAGCGCCGCCGCCACCCGCGCCTCCGCCGGGCTCCCCAGGTCGTTGTTGAAGTCGTCGGCCACCTGGCAGCCGGGGGGCCCCGCCTGCCCGCCGCCGCCGGGGACGAAGCCGTCGGAGTACTCGCCGAAGCCCGCCTGGTTCTGCCCCTCGAACTGGATGGAGAAGTAGGTGGTGCCGCAGTTGTCCTGCGGATAGAAGCCGTACGGCTTGCCACAGGTGTTGTGCCCGATCAGGTTGACCTGCACGCCCACGCCGAGCAGCCCGTTGATGACCGACTCGCTCGCCGAGCAGGTGCCGCCGCCGGTGAGCACGAAGACGCGATCGAGCGCGAGGTTCGGCAGCGCCTGCCCAGCGCTGGTCGAGAGCCCGACGCTGCTGGACTGGAAGGCGGTGGGCGTGAGCGCGGCGCCGGTGATCGGATCGTTCGCCGGGTACTTGTCGTTGAAGATGGTCTTCTCGAAAGTCTTGCCGCTGGTGCGCGTCGGGTTCGCGATCATGTACGCCAGCTCGGAGGCGAGGATGAGGTAGCCGCCGCCGTTGTAACGGAGGTCGAGCACCAGATCCTGCGCGCCCTGCGCCTGGAGCGTGTTGACCGCGTCGATGAGCTTCTGCTCGGCGGTGGCGATGTGCGCGTTGAAGAGGATGTACCCGGCCTTCGGATTGGTCCCCGGGATGATCCCCACGTTCTGCACCGGGTTCGAGGTGATGGCCGCGGAGGTCAGGCTGATGGTCTGCGTGGCGCCGCCGACGCGCTTCTTGATGACGAAGCTGTGCGTCTCGCCGAGGCCGACGGGAAAGAGGCCGGCGTTGAGGACGTTCTTGTCGCCGTCCATCACCAGTGCGGTGTCCACCTGGATCACCTCGTCGCCGCGGACCAGGCCCGCGGTGGTCGCGGGCGTGTTGGGCTCGGTGTACGCGACCTTGGCCACGCGCGGCGGCGAGCGCGCGATCAGTGCCCAGGTGACACCGTAGCCCGCCTCGACGCCCGACTGCGAGAGCTTCTCCCAGTCGGTGGTGGCGTAGGTGAAGTGAAACTGATCCTTGGGCTTGCCGCTCGCGGTGGTGGCCGGCGTCTTCAGCGCGTTGAAGTAGTCGAGGGCAGTGGTGTACTTGCTCGGGTCGAGGTTCGGCAGCTCGCGGTACCAGAGGTAAAAGTCGGCCTCCCAGCCCTTGAGCCACGCCTCCTCGTCGGCGAGCGTGCCCTGCTTGTCGGGGACGAGCTTGCCGGTGACCGGGTCCGCCCCCGTGCGCGGCACGGCGCACTTGGCGGCGGAGTCGGTATAGGCGGAGGAGCCGCCGTGGCACGAGATGCAGAGGACGAGGGCGAAGAGGACTCGGTGCATGGGGCGGGATTGTGGGACCGAACGCCGCCGCGCGCAACGCTGCCGAGTGGACAGGGTGCGGCAGTCATTCTGGCGAAGCGCCCCTCCACGCGATAGGAACCACCGGATGCCCGAACTTATGGGACCCTTGCAGGGCGGCGGCGAGATGGGCGCGCTGATGCGCACCATCGACTGGTCCGCCACTCCGCTCGGCCGGGTGCAGGCCTGGCCGCAGAGCTTGCGGACAGCTGTCAGCATCCTGCTCGAGAACCGGTTCCCCATGTACATCGCCTGGGGCCCCGAGTTCGTGCAGCTCTACAACGACGGCTACCGGCCCATCCTCGGCTCGACCAAGCACCCGGCGGCGATGGGCCGCCGCGCCGCCGAGACCTTCGCCGAGAGCTGGCACATCATCGGCCCCATGTTCGAAGACGTCCGCCACGGCAACGCCACCGGCGCCGAGGACTGGATGCTGCCCCTCGACCGCGACGGCTACCTCGAGGAGTGCTACTTCACCTTCTCGTACAGCCCTATCCGCGACGAGAGCTTCGAGGTCGGGGGCGTGCTGGTCACCGTCACCGAGACCACGGTCCGCGCTCTGCTGGAGCGGCGGCTGCGGGTGCTGCACGCTCTCTCCGAGCAGACGGCGGAGGCGAAGACGCCGGACGAGGCCTGCGCGCGGGCGGCCAGAGTCCTCGACGCAGACAGCGCCGACGTGCCCTTCGCCCTCTTCTACCTGCTCGACGGCGAGGTGGCGCGCCTCTCGGCAGCGTCGCAGCTGAAGGCCGGCGGGACGGCCGCCCCGAAAGAGATCGCACTGGCGCGGGACGACCCGCGCGGCTGGCCGCTGGCCAAGGCGATCGCGAGCGGCGAAGGCCAGGTGGTGGACGACCTGGCCGCGCGCTTCGGGGCGCTGCCCGGTTCGCACTGGCCGGAGCCGGCGCAGCAGGGGCTGGTGCTGCCCATCGCGCGGCCCGGACAGGAGCGGCCGTACGGAGTGCTCGTCGCCGGCGTCAGCCCGCGCCGCAAGCTCGACAAGGACTACCGCGACTTCTTCTCGCTGGTGGCGGGGCACGTGGCCACCGCAATCACCAACGCCCGCGCCTTCGAGCAGGAGCGGCGCCGCGCGCAGGAGCTGGCTGAGATCGACCGCGCCAAGACCGCCTTCTTCAGCAACGTCAGCCACGAGTTCCGCACGCCGCTGACGCTGCTGCTCGGTCCGGCCGAGGAGGCGCTCGCCTCGGGCGAGACGCTGCCGCCGGCCGAGCGCGAGCGCTGGCTCCTGGTGCGCCGCAACGCCCGTCGCCTCGGCAAGCTGGTCAACGCGCTCCTCGACTTCGCGCGCATCGAGGCCGGTCGCGCCGACGCCGCCTATGCGCCCACCGATCTCGCCGCCCTCACCGGCGAGCTGGTCAGCATGTTCCGCTCCTCCTTCGAGCGCGCCAAGGTCCGGCTCACCCTCGACCTGCCCCCGCTGGGCGAGCCGGTCTTCGTCGATCGCGAGATGTGGGAGAAGATCGTCTTGAACCTCCTCTCCAACGCGCTCAAGTTCACCTTCGAGGGCGAGGTGGCGCTGGTGCTGCGGCGCAACGGCGCGGCGGCCGAGCTCACCGTGCGCGACACCGGCACCGGCATCTCCGCCGCCGAGCTGCCGCGGCTCTTCGATCGCTTCCACCGCATCAGCGGTGCCCGGGCGCGGACGCAGGAGGGCTCGGGCATCGGGCTCGCGCTGGTGCAGGAGCTGGTGCGGCTCCACGGCGGGCGCGTGGAAGCGGAGAGTGTCGAGGGCCGGGGCAGCACCTTCCGGGTCAGCCTGCCGCTGGGCAGCGCGCACCTGCCCGAGGAGCGCGTCGGCGAGCTGCCCACGCAGGCGCAGGGCTTCGCCAGCGCCGCCCACTTCGTCGAGGAGGCGCAGCAGTGGGAGCCGGGCGCGGAGCCCACCGAGCAGCAGCCGTCCAGCGACGGCGCTCCCCGCGCCCGCATCCTGCTCGCCGAGGACAACGCCGACATGCGCCAGTACCTGGCGCGCCTTTTGCGCGACCGGTGGGAGGTGGAGGAGACGGCGGACGGCCTCTCCGCGCTCGAGGCCATCCGCAGGCGGCGGCCGGATCTGGTGCTCTCCGACGTGATGATGCCCAGGCTCGACGGCTTCGGCCTGTTGCGCGAGCTGCGCAAGGATCCCGAGCTGCGCACGCTGCCGGTGATGCTGCTCTCCGCCCGGGCCGGCGAGGAAGCCGTGGCAGAAGGACTGGGCGCCGGCGCCAACGACTACCTGGTCAAGCCCTTCTCCGCCCGCGATCTCCTCGTGCGCGTGGCCTCGCAGCTGGGCGCGGCGCAGGCGGCGGCCGAGGGGCGCTCGGTCCTCGAGGAGGAGCGGTCGCGCCTCTACCGCCACTTCGTGCAGGCGCCCTTCCCCATCGGCGTCTTGCGCGGGCCGCAGCATGTCTTCGAGCTGGCCAACGCCGAGGCGCTGCGCGTCTGGGGAAAGACCAGCGCCATCGTCGGCAAGCCCATCGCCCAGGCGATGCCCGAGCTGGTGGGCCAGCCCTTCATCGGCCTGCTCGACGAGGTCCTGCGCACCGGCGTCGCCTTCGAGGGCAAGGAGTCTCTGGCCAGGCTCTCGCGCGGGAGCGACGGCGCGCTCGACAACGTCTACTTCAACTTCGTCTATTCGCCGCTCCTCGACCGCGAAGGCCGCACCGAGGGCGTGCTGGTCTGCGGCTTCGAGATCACCGACCAGGTGGTGGCGCGGCGCGCGGTCGAGTCGGCGCTGAGCGAGGCGGCCCGGCTCAACGGAGAGCTGGCCGACGCCGAGCGCATGTTCCGCACCATGGCCGACAACCTGCCCGAGCTGGCCTGGTCGGCGCAGCCCGACGGCCACATCGATTTCTACAACCGCCGCTGGTACGAATACACGGGCACCACCTTCGAGCAGATGCAGGGCTGGGGCTGGAAGGCGGTGCACGATCCGGCCGTCCTCGACGAGGTGGTCGCGCGCTGGCGGAACTCGCTCGCCACCGGCGCCTCCTTCGAGATGGAGTTTCCCCTCCGCTCGGCCCACGGCGAGTTCCGCTGGTTCCTCACCCGAGTCAACCCGCTGCGCGACGCCGCCGGCCGCATCGTCCGCTGGATCGGCACCAACGCCGACATCCACGAGCAGCGCGAGGCCAGCCGCCGCACCTACGAGTTCCTGGCCATGCTGGGCCACGAGCTGCGCAACCCGCTCTCGCCCATCCTCACCGCCATCGACCTGATGCGCATGCGCGGCCGCGAGTCGCGCGAGCTCCAGGTCATCGACCGGCAGGCGCGGCACCTCGCCCGGCTGGTGGACGACCTCCTCGACGTGGCCCGCATCACCCGCGGCCGCATCGAGCTCAAGCGGCATCCCTTCCAGCTCAGCGAGGTGATCGCCACCGCCGTCGAGACGGCGCGGCCGCAGATCGAGCTGCACCAGCAGACGGTGCACCTCTCGCTCCGCGCCGACCTGATCCTCGACGCCGACGCCACGCGGGTGGCGCAGGCCATCGCCAATCTGTTGACCAACGCGGCCAAGTACAGCCCGCCCAAAAGCGCCATCCACGTGGTCACCGAGCGGCGGGGCGACCGCGCCGTCATCCGGGTGCGCGATCAGGGCATCGGGATCCCGAAGCCGATGCTGGGGCAGGTCTTCGAGCTGTTCACCCAGCTGCCGCAGGGGAAGGACCGCTCGCAGGGCGGCCTCGGGCTCGGCCTCGCCATCGTGCGCAGCCTGGTCGAGCTGCACGGCGGCACGGTGACGGCCAAGAGCGACGGGCCCGGCAAGGGCAGCGAGTTCATCGTCGAGCTGCCGCTTCCGGAAGACCCGGAGGTGATGCCCGAAACGCCGCGCGACGTCCTTAAGCTGGCCCCGGTGGCGCGCACCCGCGTGCTGGTGGTGGACGACAACGAGGACGCAGTCGCGCTTTTGGCGGAGGGCCTCGAGCTGCTCGGCTACGAGGTGCGCACCGCTTGCGACGGGCCCAACGCCATCCGCATCGCCGAGCAGTTCCATCCGCAAGTGGGCCTGCTCGACATCGGGCTGCCGGGCATGGACGGCTACGAGCTGGCGCGCAAGCTCCGGCCGGTGCTGCCCAAGGAATCGCGGCTGATCGCGCTGAGCGGGTACGGGCAGGACTCCGACCGGCGCGCCTCCGCGGAGGCGGGCTTCGCGCTGCACCTGATCAAGCCGGTCGACCTCACCGAGCTGCAAAGCGCCCTCGAAGGCGGCGGCGGACGTGCAATAAAGCACTAGACTCCCTGTGCGTGGTTTTTCAGAGGAGGCGGCGCGAGCATACGCCGGATGGGGCAGCCGCTCAGGCGATGGTCCGTCTCCCTGGAATGCGACACCAGCCGCGTTCCCGAAGAGGTGCTGCGCCTGGTGCGCAGCCAGGTCGAGGAGATGGGGCGCGCCCTGCTCCTCATCGAGCCCACCAACGCCTTCTGGACCTCCATCCATGAGAGCGGCATGCGCATCGACGTCGAGGGCTGGCGCTTCTACTTCCAGGTCCGGGGCGAGGGCGCCTTCCTCGTGGACGTCAAGCCCGCCTCCATCGCCTGAAGCCGTTTCGTGGTCAACACACAATCTGAAACCTTCGGGCTTCCTTCTGTTCGGTCCGTGAATAGCGTTCGCGAATGGCCCGGTACGAGATCGCACTCGCCCCCGAAGTCCAGGCGCCACCTCCCACCGTCGAACGTCTCAAGCGGCAGCTGATCGCGGTGGTGGCCACGCTGGAGATGGTCCCGGCCTCCTGCGAGCTGCGCGCCTCGGTCGAGGAGAGCGCGCTCAGCATCCGCATCGACGACTGGCGGTTCCTCTACACCATCGACTCGCGGCGCTCGCGCATCGCGGTCATCGACGCGGCGCTCTAGTCAGCCGGCAAGGCGCGTGAGCAGCGCGTCCAGATCCTCCTGTTGCGGGCGCGCGAACGACGCCGGCTGTAGCGTCCGCAGCCGATCGAAGAAGCAGGGGAAGCCGCCCTGGCACGCGGCGAGCAGCGCCGAAAAGCCGCTGCCCCCCGAGCGGTAGGTGCGGTGCCCGAGCAGCGTGGCGTTGTTCAGGCTGCCCGTCCAGCGCAGCCGCTCGCGCAGCGCCTCCAGGATCGCCACCTTCTGGCTGCGCTTCTCCGCCTCGGGGAGGGCCGAACGATAGAGAAGGTCGAGCGCGAGGAAGGCGGTGTGCAGCTTCTCCTCCGCCTGGAGCGACCGCGCCTGCTGCCCACGCCACGCTCGGCGCTGGAAGGCCGGGGCCGCCTCGTCCAGGTAGCGTTCGGTAAGGCGGTCGGCGACGAAGCTTGCCAGGCTCTCGTTGAAGGGCGCCTGTCCCTCGAGGTGCAGGGTGGCGTGCACCGATTCGTGGATCACGACGTTGACCAGATCGCCCAGCGCCTCGGGGCCGGGCGCGATCATGGTGGAGAGCACCGGATCGTCGAACCAGCCCAGCGTCGAATAGGCGCCGGCCCCGCGCAGCTCGACGTCCCAGCCGTCGTCCACCAGGTCGCGCGCGTAGTCCCGGGCGCTGCGCAGGTCGAACCAGCCCAGGTAGGGAAAGTCGCCCGCGACAGGGAAGCTCCAGGTCTTCGGCTGGAAGCGCAGCGGCTCGCAGGCGCTGACCACGTAGACCACGGCCGACCGATGCAGCTGCACGTAGTCCTGGTAATTGCCGGTGGGGGTGAGGCCGTTCTCCTCGCCGAAGCGCTTCACCCGTGGGATGCGCGAGAGCAGCGCCCTGATCCGCGGCGGCGTGCGCGGGCTGCGCATCACCTCGGCGATGGGCTTGCGGGCGGCCAGCAATTCGAGCTCGCCCTCTGCCGACTGCAGCGCGACGTGCAGGGTCAGGCAGCCGCCGCAGAGGAGGAAAAGGGCGGCCGCAAAGGCGGCCCGGGTCGCTCGCGGCGTCAGGCGGGCAGCGGCGTGAACGGGTGGCGCGAAGGCGAAGCCCGGTAGGCGGCGAGGCGCGGTCGCGCGCCGATCCGGGCTTCGAAGGCCTGCAGCTCCGGCGCCTGCCCGAGGGCAGCGCCGAATCCGTTGTCCCGCCCGTATTCGAGCAGGTACCAGAGCGCGAGGTCGGCGACGCTGAGGGCGTCGCCGGCGACGAAGCCCCCGCCATCGCGGTTGGACTTGAGCATCTTCTCGAGGTAGCCGAACCAACGGGGCAGGATCTTGCCGGTCAGCTCCTCGCGCAGCGCGGCGCGGTCGGCGGGCGCGGCGGCGATGAGCTTGCGCATCTCGAGGCGCACGTCGTCGCAGGCGCCCAGCGCCTGGTCGCAGCGGGCGGCGGCGCGGTCGGCCTTCGGGTAGAGCCCGTGGCTGCGGGCGAGATAGTTGGCGATGGCGGCGCTCTGCGCGAGACGGAAGCCGTCGGGCTCCTCCCAGACCGGCGCGGCGTCGAAGGGCAGCATGCCGATCTCCTTCATCGCCTGGAAGTCGGTGGGCCGGCCATCGACCGGCGGCGTGCCCTTGCCGATGAGGTGCTCGCGGTACTCGACGGCGGCCTCGGCGAGCACCAGCTTGATGACTTCGGCGCGGCCGCGAGCGGCAAAGTAGATGAGGGTGGGCTTGGGCATTTGCCAAGAGTAACTGATGGCGGCCTGCCTGGCTCCAGGCAAACGCTCCGGGTCGACAGCGGGCCTGAGCGGCGCGAGGATGGCCGGATGCGGATCCTGCACACCATGCTGCGCGTCGGAGATCTCGAGCGGTCGCTGTCGTTCTACCTCGGCGTGCTGGGGATGAAGCTCCTGCGCCGGCGCGATTATCCCGAGGGCAAGTTCACGCTGGCCTTCGTCGGCTACGGCCCGGAGTCGGAGCAGGCCGCGCTCGAGTTGACGCACAACTGGGAGACGAAAGCCTATGAGGTCGGCAGCGGCTACGGCCATGTGGCGCTGGAGGTCGAGGACGCGTACGCCGCCTGCGCGGAGATCAAGCGGAAGGGCGGCGTGGTGACGCGCGAAGCCGGGCCGATGAAGCACGGCACCACCGTCATCGCTTTCGTGCAGGATCCAGACGGCTACAAGATCGAGCTGATCCAGAAGAAGGCATGAAGCGCGCCCTCCTCGCGCTGCTCTTCGCCTGCGCCCGCGCGCCCTCGACGCCGGCCGGCTACCAGGGCGTGGTCGAGCTGCACCGGCGCGTGTTGGGCTTCGAGACCCAGGGGCGCCTCAAGGAAGTGCGCGCGGAGAAGGGACAGCGCGTGCAGGCAGGGGAGGTGCTGGCCGTCCTCGACGATGGCCTTTTGCGCCCGCAGCGCGATGCGCAGGCCGCCAACGCGCGGTTCGCCGACGCGCAGCTCGAGCTCTTGCGGGCCGGCGCCCGCGGCGAGGACCTGCGCGCCGCGGAGGCGCAGTCGCGCGCGGCGCAGGCCAGCGAGCAGACGGCGCGCGAGGGGCTGCTGCGCGCGCGCGTGCTGCGCAATCAGAATGCGCTGCCGCAGGCGCAGCTGGACGAAGCCGAGGGGGCGGCGAAGCGCGCCGAGGCCGAGCGGCAGGGGGCCGACGAGCGGGCGCGGGCGCTGCGGCGCGGCTCGCGCAGCCAGGAGCTGAAGGCGGCGCAGGCCCGGGCCGACGCCGCGCATGCCGCGCTTGCGCTCGAGGAGGTTCGCCTGGAGCGACTCTCTCTCAGCGCGCCGGTCGCGGGCGTCGTCATCGATCGGCACGCCGAGCCGGGCGAGGTGGCGCAGGCCGGCGCGCCGGTGGTGACGCTGGGCGAGCCGCAGCGGCCCTACCTCGACGTCTTCGTCCCGCAGCAGGAGCTGGCCGGCCTGCGCACGGGCCTCACCGCCACGGTTCGCCTCGACGGCGAGTCGGAGCCTTTCGCAGGCGCGATCGAGTCGATCGCGCAGGAGACCGAGTTCGCGCCCCGCTTCCTCTTCAGCGAGCGAGAGCGCAGCGCGCTGGTGGTCCGGGTGCGCGTCGCGCTGGCCGACCCGCGCCAGCGGCTGCACGCCGGGGTCCCCGCCTTCGCCGAGCTGCACCGCGAGGGAGAGGTGCAAAGGTGACCGCCGAAAACGAGGTGATCGTCAGCACCGAGCACCTCTCGCGCCGCTTCGGCGATCTGGTCGCCGTGCGGGACCTCTCCCTGGAGATCCGCCGTGGCGAGATCTTCGGCGTGCTGGGACCCAACGGCGCCGGCAAGAGCACAACGATCAGAATGCTCTGCGGCATCCTCGATCCGACCTCGGGCCGCGGCACCGTGGTGGGCTTCGACCTCGCGCGCGGCGCAGAGCAGATCAAGGCGCGCATCGGCTACATGACCCAGCGGTTCTCGCTCTACGAGGACCTCACCGTCATCGAGAACCTGCGCTTCTACGCCGGCCTCTACGGCCTCGCCGCCGCCCGCCGCGAGGACCGCGTTCGCTTTTCGCTCGAGAGGAGCGGCCTCGCCAGCCGCCGCGGGCAGATCGCCGGGACGCTCTCCGGCGGCTGGAAGCAGCGCGTCGCGCTCGCCTGCGCCACCATCCACCAGCCGCCGCTGCTCTTCCTCGACGAGCCCACCGCCGGCGTCGATCCGGTCAGCCGCCGCGAGTTCTGGGAACGGATCCACGCCCTCGCCGAGGCGGGCACCACGGTGCTGGTCACCACGCACTACATGGACGAGGCCGAGCGCTGCCACCGGCTGGCCTTCATCTTCCGCGGCGGGCTTCTCGATGTCGGGACGCCCACCGAGATCGTCGCGCGCCGCGGCCTGCGCGTGGCCGAGCTGGAGGTGGACGACGCCGTGCCTGCCGCCGCCCGGTTGCGGCAGTTGCCCGAGGTGGACGAGGTCGCGCACTACGGCCATACGCTGCGGCTGGCCACCGTGGGCGGCGTGGACCCCGAGGCGCTGGCCCGCGCGCAGCTGGGCGCCCAGGTGCGCTCCTCCCGCGCCGCGCGCGCCACCGTCGAGGACGCCTTCGTCTCGATGGTGCGCAGCGAGGGCGCGTAGGTGCTGGCGCTCACCCGCACGCTGGCGGTCGCGCGCAAGGAGCTCTTGCAGCTGCGCCGGGACCGGCTCACGCTGGCGATGATGGCGGCGCTGCCCATCGCGCAGCTGCTGCTCTTCGGCTACGCCATCGACACGGACGTGCGCCACGTCCCGGCGGTGGTCTGGGACCAGGACCGCAGCGCCGCCTCGCGCGACTTCGCGCAGGGGCTGCAGGCGACCGGCTTCTACGACTTCAAGGGCCAGGTGCGCGACGGCGCGGAGATCGAGCGCGCCTTCCGCAGCGGCCGCGCACAGGTGGCGCTGGTGATCCCGCCGCGCTTCGAGGCCGCGCTTGCGCAGGGCCGCCCAGAGCCGGTGCAGCTGATCGTCGACGGCAGCGATCCGCAGACGGTGGGCAGCGCCACCAGCACCGCGCAGGGCCTCGCCGCCGCGCGCTCGCCGCGGGCGCCGCAGCTCAGAGTCGAGCCGGTCAACTGGTACAACCCCGACCTCAAGACCTCGACCAACATCGTCCCCGGCCTGGTCGGCGTGATCCTGACCATGACCATGGTGATGCTCACCGCCATGGCCATCGCCCGCGAGCGAGAGCGCGGCACGCTCGAGCAGCTGATCGTCTCGCCGCTGCGCCGGAGCGAGCTGGTGGTGGGCAAGATCGCGCCCTACGTCGCGATCGGCTTCCTGCAGATGACGCTGATCCTGCTGCTCGGGCGGGTCATCTTCGGGGTTCCCTTCCGCGGGTCGATCGCCCTGCTCTACTGCGCGGCGCTGATCTTCATCGCCGCGAACCTCGCGCTCGGGCTCCTCTTCTCCACCCTCGCGCGCACGCAGCAGCAGGCGATGCAAATGAGCTTCTTCTTCCTGCTGCCCAACATCCTGCTCTCCGGGTTCATGTTTCCCTTCGAGGCGATGCCCCCGGCGGCCCAGGCGCTCTCGCAGGCCCTGCCGCTGACCCATTTCCTGCGCATCGTGCGCGGCGTGGTCCTGAAGGCGGCCGAGCTGCCGGACGTCGCCGGCGAGCTGGGGTGGCTGGGCGCGCTGCTGCTGGTGCTGTCCAGCGCGGCCACGCTGCGTTTCCGCAAGAAGCTGGACTGACGGCGCGGCGACGCACGGCCGGCGCACTCTCGCCCGGGAGTGGTCACGCGAACGACCGGCCGTTACTGTGTTGCGCGCCCTCCTCCCGAGCCCCGCATGAGCCAGTTCGCCGAGTTCATCGAGACGCATGAAGACGCGGTGCTGCGGCGCTGCGCCAGCGGGGACGCGTCCTCATCGGCGGAGCAGCTTCGCGGGCGGCTGCGCGAGCTGGTCTCCCTGCTGCGGCGCGGCCCCGCTGACTCGCCACAAAAGTCCAGCCCCGCTGCGCATGAGCTCGGTCACCAGGGCCTGCCGCTGGGGCGCGTGCTGCTCGACCTCGCCGAGGAGTCGGGGGCATCGATGTCGGCGGCCGAGGTGCGGACCTTCATCGACTTCCTGGCTTCCCCGGTCAGCGCCACCGACGTGACCGCGCTGGTGCAGGCGCGGAAGAGGGCGGAGGACGACGCCGCGGCGCTGCGCGCGAGCGAGGAGCAGCTGCGCCAGGTGGTCGATGCGACCGGGGTCGGGACCTGGCAGCTGGACTTGCGGACCCGGGAGGTCGTCGCCGATGCGCCCCTGCGCGCGCTGCACGGCTTTCCGCCCGAGGGTGTGGTCAACTTCGAGGAGGCCATGGGCGTCGTCCACCCCGAGGACCAGCCGCGGCTGAGCGCGGCGATCGAAGCCGCGGTCGACCCGAAGGGAAGCCGGGCGTACCTGGTCGAATACCGGCTCGCGAACGGTGCGGGTCAACGGCGCTGATCGAGGCGCGCGGCCGGGCCTACCACGACGCCTTCGGCGTCCCTCTTCAGCTGATGGGCACCGCGCTGGACATCACCTCGCGCAAGGACGCCGAGGCCGCGCGGCAGGGCCTGCTCGACGCCGTCGCGGCCCAGCCCTTCCTGCAAGTCTGCGTGCTCGAAGGCCCGAGGCACGTGGTGACCCTGGCCAACGCCGAATACCGTGCCAACGTCGCGGGGGGCCGCGACATCGTCGGCATGCCGGTGCTCGACGCGTTTCCGGACCTGGCGGACAGCGGGTACGGCCCGCTGATGGACCGCGTCCTCGCGACCGGAGAGCCTTTCATCGGCCGCGAGGCCGTGGTCCCCGTCGTGCCGGGCGGGATCAGCGAGGAGCGCTTCTTCAACTTCGTGGTGCAGCCGGTGCGCGGTCCCAGCGGGAAGATCGACTCCCTGCTCAACCTCAGCCTCGACGTGACCGGGGTGGTCGCCGCGAGGACGCACCTCGAGAGCATGGCCGCGCAGGAGAAGCAGAACGCCGCCTTCGAGCGGCACCTCATCGGCATCGTCAGCCACGACCTGCGCAACCCGCTCTCGACCATCCGACTGGGCGTCGCCCGCCTGCTTCGCAACGAGGACCTCGGGCGGGCCAGCCTCAAGGCGGTGCTGCGCGTCCACTCCACGGTCGAGCAGATGATGCGGCTGGTGAACGACCTGCTCGACTTCACGCAGGCGCGGATCGGGAGCGGGCTGACGGTGGTGCGCGCGCCGATGAACCTTCACGGCGTGGTGCGGCAGGCGGCGGAGGAGGTGCAGATGGCCTTTCCGCAGCGCAGCCTCATTATCGAGGCGGAAGGCGACGGCTCCGGCGAGTGGGACCGCGACCGCATCGCCCAGGTGGCGGTGAACCTGATCACCAACGCACTCAAGTACAGCCCGGCCGAAGACGCCATCGGCGTGTAGACCAGCGTCGCCGGCGACCAGGCCGAGCTGCGGGTGTCCAACCGGGGCGCGCCCATCTCGCCCGAGGCCCTGCCGCACATCTTCGAGCCGATCCAGCGCGGCGGCGGAAACGTCGACCCCGGCGGCCGCAGCGTGGGGCTCGGGCTCTACATCGTGAAGCACATCGTCGATGCGCACGGGGGGTCGCGGTCACCTCGACCGCGGCCGAGGGCACCACGTTCAGCATCGCGCTGCCGCGGCGCCCGCGCGGGTGATTCACTCGTTGCGCCAGAAGTCGCTGGCGTCTTCCGCCCAGTGGAGGACCCGGCAGCGCGGCAGCCGCAGGCTCGGCAGCGGATTCTTCCCGTGGCCCCCTTCCCGAGACTTCCCCATCGAGGGTAGAGATCCGTTGACGCACAACCGGGAGACGAAACCTATGAGGTCGGCAGCGGCTACGGCCAGGTGGCGCTGGAGGGCGAGGACGCCTACGCCGCCTGCGCGGAGATCGAGCCTAAGGGCGGCGCTGATCCAGAAGAAGGCGGCGCAGTGATGGCCGAGCTCAAGACCAAGCCCCGGCGCGCGAGCGTCACCGCCTTCCTGGCGGCAATCCCGGACGCGCGCGCACGCAAGGACGCGCAGACGGTCAGCCGCATGATGAAGGGCCTCACCGGCAAGGCGCCGCGCATGTGGGGGGCCAGCATCGTCGGATTCGGCGACCTCCACCTGCGCTACGTCAGCGGGCGCGAGCTCGACTGGTTCGTGATCGGGTTCTCGCCGCGCAAGCCGGCGCTGGTCCTCTACCTGGGCCTGGGCGGCGGACTCTCCGCACCGCTGCTCAAGAAGCTGGGCCCGCACAAGCTGGGCAAGGGCTGCCTGAACCTGCGCTCGCTCGAGGAGATCAAGCTCCCCGTGCTCGAGGACCTCATGCGCGCCGCCATCTCGAAGGCCGGCGCAAAGGCATGACGCTGAGGGCTTAGGCCCACCACCTTCACTTTCATTGACCAACTCCGCAAAGGGCGGGTATTGGTTTCTCGGGGATTTCAAAACCGCGCATGTCGTGTGCGCCCCTTCCGGTTCGATTTCGAGAGGAGCACACTTGACGTCTGCTTTCGATTCCCGCGTCCGTCGGGCATGCCTGTTCTTGTCCTCGCTGGCTGCGCTCGCTGCAGGAACCTGCAGCCGGATTGAGAGGCGGCGCTGGTAAAGCTCAGACCTCGAGCAGATCCCTGGCGACGATGACCGGGCCCTTGAAGTGTTCGCGGGCGGCGTCGATCCACATCTGCTCGGTGATCGCCGGATCGTCAGCGGGGACGAGGTGCGAGAGCACGAGCATCTTGACGCCGGATGCCTGGGCGATGCGCCCGGCATCCTGCGCGGTGGTGTGGTGCGACATGATGCTCCGCTTGAGTCCCGGCGAGTTCGGGATCCGGGCGACCAGGCGGTCTACGCCGGGCTCGTAAAGGGCTTCATGGACGAGCACATCGGCCCCTTGCGCGAGCTTGATCATGGCATCGGTGGGCGCGGTGTCGCCGGAGATCACGATCGAACGGTCCGCCGCGTCGAAACGATAGCCGAAGGATGGAATCACCGGAGGATGGCGCACCAGCGCGGCGGTCACCTTGACGTTCTCGTCCCGCATGACGAAGCCTGCCTCGGTCACCTCGTGCACGTGAACCAGCGGAGCAAGCGCGGCTCGACCTTCATCGGCGATGCGCGTCTCGATGTCGGCAGCATTCATCTCGAAGAAGAGCCGGGTCATCTTTTCCAGAGGCGGCGGCCCCCACGTGTCGACCCGCGTGTGCAACCCGGCCGTCCACGCCAGCAAGATCAAGTTGCCGTAGTCAGCGTTGTGATCGGAGTGATGGTGCGTGATGAAGACGTGGCGGACCGAGGGCAGCGGTACGCCCGCAAAGGCGAGTTGGCGCGCGACGCCATTCCCGCAGTCGATCACGTACGCGCTGTCGTTCGCGACGATGACCTGGGCGGAAGCCGAGCTGACCTTTCGCGGCCGCGGACCACCGCCGGTCCCGAGCATGATCAATCTCGTTTTGCGATTCTGTCCCGCGTCGCCGCGCGGCACCCAGGCCATCCCGGCGAGCAGGGCGATGCGGCCCAGAAACGCGCGGCGGTCCATCATGGACGCATCTCACCTTCGTCTCTCTCGACTTGCAAGGCCTGGCGTCGACCAACGCGCTCTGCACGCGCGCGAGAGTCCGCTCCGCATGACAGGCCCTTACTGGCCCTCGCAGCGTTCCCGGTGACGACGAACGCGACGACGTTCGGCCCGCAGTGACGGAGTTACGCGAAACGCTTGTCAGAGCCGGAAACAAGAAAGCCCGCGTCCTCTCGGATACGGGCTCGAAGTCTTGGTGGAGCATGGCGGGATCGAACCGCCGACCTCCGCAATGCCATTACCAGAACCACGTGGGTCGATGGGGCGATTTTCGCCCCGCG
>JANXXR010000324.1 GCA_025350525.1 Deltaproteobacteria bacterium | reverse complement strand
CCGCCGCCGCCGGCGAGAGCGCGAGGCGCAGGCTGGACGACTGCCCCTGCTCGACCGCGATCTGCTGCGCCGCCCCGCGGAAGCCCTGCTTGCGCGCCTCGATCTGGTGCTCGCCCGCCTGCAGCTCGCCGGTCCAGGGGGAAGTGCCCGCGGCCTTGCCGTCGACGAAGACCTCCGCGAGAGCGGGCTCGGTCTCGACGCGCAGGTGCGCCGGGCCGGGCTCGCGCAAGAGCGCGAAGGTGACCTCGGCGTCGCGGCTCCTGGTCACCGCGACCTTTTTCTCCTGCTTCTGGAAGCCGGCCAGCGCGATCTGCAGGCGGTGGTCGCCGGCCTCCACCTCGCCGGTCCAGGGCGAGATGCCCACCTCCGCGCCGTCCACCAGCACCGCCGCTCCCGAAGGCACGGTGGCCACGGTGATGTGCGGCGCCTGGTTGACCTGCGCCGCGGGAAGCGCCAGCCGCAGCGAGAGGTCGCGACCCTTCGGCATGACGAAGGAGGTCTCCGCCTCGCGGCGTCCTTCCATGCGGACCACCACCGTGTGCGGCCCGGCGGCGAGCGGGCCGATCCAGGGCGACTGCCCGCGATCCTTCCCGTCGATGGCCACCGCCGCGCCCGACGGCTCGCTGTCCACCGAGAGCGCGGGGTCCTTGGGCAGCTCGGGGAGTGCGAAGGAGAATTCGACGTCGCGTCCTTCCTTGACGACCACGTCGCGCTCGGGCCGCAGGTGGCCCGCGAGGTCCAGCGTGATGCGGTGGGCGCCCGGGCTCGCCGGCCCTTTGAAGGGCGTGGTGCCGACCTGCTCGCCGTCGACGAGCACCTTGGCCCCGGCCGGCTCGCTGCCGATGGAGAGCGAGGCCGGCGCCGAGCCTTCGGCCAGCGGGATGAAGAGGTCCAGGTCGCGGCCCGGGAGCAGGTCGAAGATGTGCTCGACCGCGCGGCGCCCGGGCATGGTGAGGGCGACGATGTGCTTGCCGGGGTTGAGCTGCACCACCTGCGGCGCTTTTCCCTCGGGAGCGCCGTCGATGTAGACGTCGGCGCCGGGCGGCTCGCTGCGCACCGAGATGCAGCCGCGCCTGGGCGGCGGATCGAAGCCGGTCACGCGCAGGGGACGCTCCTGCGAGCCCAGGTGGTTGGTGGCGCCCTCGTTGGTGCTGGCCTCGACGAAGTAGTCGAAGAAGCCGCGCGAGAGGATGGAGCCCGGAAGCTCGGCGACGTAGCGGTCGTCGCCGCGGTCCTCCATCGGATACGAGGAAAAATACTTCTGTCCGGCGGGCCGCGCGAAGACCAGCGGCTGGAAGACGCCGGCGGGGTCGGTGATCAGCGCCTCGACTTCGACGGTGGCCCCGCGCGCCGATTTCTGCAGGGGGGTGTGGACGATCCTGGGCTCGCCTCCCGCGCCGGCGGCGAGCAGGGCGGCCAATGCGAAGCAGAACATGCTTTCCGCCTATTCTCCGAGGTAGGCCTTGCGGATTTCGGGGCTCTTCAAGAGCTCCGCGCCGGTGCCCGTCTGCACCACGCTGCCCGTCTCCAGCACGTAGCCGTGGTTGGCGATGCCCAGCGCCAGGTGCGCGTTCTGCTCGACCAGGAGGATGGTCACGCCCGCCTTGTTGATCTCCTGGATGATCTTGAAGATCGTCTCGACCACCTGTGGAGCGAGTCCAAGGCTGGGCTCGTCGAGCAGCAGCAGCCTGGGCCGCGCCATCAGGGCGCGGGCGATGGCCAGCATTTGCTGCTCGCCGCCGCTCAGCGTCCCCGCCATCTGCCCGGCCCGCTCGCGCAGCCGCGGAAAGAGCGTGAAGCCGTGCTCGAGGTCCTTGGCGATCTCCGCGCTGTCGCGGCGCAGGAACGCGCCCAGCTTCAAGTTCTCGAGGATGGTCAGGTTGGGAAAGATCCCGCGCCCCTCGGGCGCATGGCAGAGGCCGCGGGCCACCAGCTTGTGCGGCTTGAGTCCGCCGATCTCCTGACCCCCGTAGCGGATCTGACCGGCGCTGGGCTTGAGCATGCCGCTCACCGCCCGCAGCGTGGTGGTCTTGCCCGCGCCGTTGGCGCCGATGAGGGTGACGATCTCTCCCTCGCCGACGCGGACCGAGACGCCCCGCAGCGCGTGGATGGCGCCGTAGTGCACGTCGACGTTGGTCAGCTCGAGGAGGGCGTCGGCCACTAGTGCGGACCTCCGGCCGCCGCGATCTGCGCCGCGTGCTCCCGCGCATACTTCTCGCCCAGGTACGCCTCGATCACTTTCGGGTTCGACTGGATCTCGCGCGGCAGCCCCTGCGCAATGGTCACGCCGTGGTCGAGCACCAGGATTCGCTCAGAGACGCCCATCACCAGCTTCATGTCGTGCTCGATGAGCACGATGGCCACGCCGAACCGGTCGCGGATGCTGCGGATGAGCTGCATCAGCTCCTGCTTTTCCTTGGTATTGGTCCCGGCAGCGGGCTCGTCGAGCAGCAGGACTTGCGGCCCGGTGGCCAGCGCCCGCGCGATCTCGAGGCGGCGTTGTTCGCCGTAGGGCAGGTTGCGGGCCAGCTCGGAGGCGCGCGCCGAGAGGCCCATCACCTCCAGCAATTCGTGGGAGCGTTCGGCGATCCACTTCTCCTCGACGCCCGAGAGCTCGCCGTGGCGGACGGCGGCGGCCATCGACTCGCGGGTGAGGTGGTGGCAGGCGATGCGCACGTTGTCGAAGGCGGACAGCTCCTTGAAGAGCCGGATGTTCTGGAAGGTCCGCGCCACACCCAGGTGCGCGATGGCGTGCGGCGAGAGCCCGCGGGTGTCGCGCCCCAGGATGCAGATGTTGCCGTCGGTGGGAGGATAGACGCCGGTGAGCAGGTTGAAGACGGTGGTCTTGCCGGCGCCGTTGGGTCCGATCAGCGCCACCAATTCGCGGGGCTTCACCTGCAGCGAGAAGTCGCTGACCGCGGTGAGGCCGCCGAAGCGGATGGTCGCCGAGCGCACGTCGATGAGCGCCTCGTTGACGGCGGGCGCGGCCGGCCTCGGCTTTCCCCGGGCGCGGAAGCGGCGCCAGTAGTCCCACAGCTCGGTGGTGCCGAGCAGGCCGCGCGGCCGCACCAGCATCAGGCCCACCAGCGCCACCGAGTAGATGACCATGCGCAGGTTGGCGAGCGCGCGCAGGTACTCGGGCAGGATGGTCAGCACGGTGGCGGCGATGGTCGAGCCGGTGATCGAGCCCATGCCGCCCAGCACCACCATCGCCACGATCTCGAAGCTGCGCACGAAGGTGAAGGACTGCGGCGCGAGGTTGCCTTCGAAGGCGCCCGAGAGCCCGCCCGCCACGCCGGCGAAGAAGGCGCTGATGACGAAGGCCCGGACCTTGTAGCCGGTGGTGTCGATGCCCATCGCCTCGGCGGCGACCTCGTCCTCGCGCACCGAGAGAAAGGCGCGGCCGTGGGTCGAGTCGCGCAGCCGCTTGGCGACCAGGATGGTGATGATGACCACGCCCCAGATCCAGGCGAAGTCGGCCCGGTGCGGGATGGGCGAGAGGCCGATGGCGCCGCCGAAGAAGGGCGTGTTCTCGATGATGACGCGGATGATCTCGCCGAAGCCCAGGGTGACGATGGCGAGATAGTCGCCGCGCAGGCGCAACGATGGCTTGCCGACGATCCAGCCGGCCAGGGCCGCCGCCGAGGCGCCGGTGAGTACAGCAAGTACAAAAAAGATCCGGTAGGGATCTTCCTGCGGCCCGCGCATGAGCATGACGGCGCTGACGTAGCCGCCCACCGCCATGAAGCCGGCGTGCCCGATGGAGAACTGGCCGGTGAGGCCGTTCACCAGGTTCAGCGAGACCGCCAGGATGATGGCGATGCCGATGTGGTTGATGTTCTGGAAGACGTACTCGAGCCCGTAGTCGGGGTTGAGCGCGATCTTCTGCTCGAGCAGGACCAGGAGCGGCACCGCGATGAAGAACGGAAGCCAGCTTCGCGCCGCGCGGCCGGTGGTGCGCAGGGCCGATCCGCCGAGGAGCCCCGCCATCAGACCTTCTCCGCCGTGCCCTTGCCGAGCAGTCCGGAGGGCTTGATGAGCAGGATGAGGATGAGGATGCCGAAGGCGACCGCGTCGCGCCACGACGAGCTGGTGTAGCCGGAGACGAGCTGTTCGGCGAGGCCGAGGAGCAGCCCGCCCAGCATGGCCCCGGGCACGTTGCCGATGCCGCCCAGCACCGCCGCCACGAAGGCCTTGAGCCCGGGCATCAGGCCCATCAGCGGGTGCACCGAGGGATACTTCGAGGCGTAGAGGATGCCCGCGACGGCCGCCAGCACCGAGCCCAGCACGAAGGTGAAGGAGATGATGAAGTCGATGTTGATGCCCATCAGCGCCGCCACCGACGGGTTCCACGAGACCGCGCGCATGGCGGTGCCGATGCGGCTGTGGAAGACGATGCGCTGCAGGACCACCATGAGCAGGACCGAGATGACGATGGTGACCACGTCCACGTAGCCGATGGTGATGCCGAAGAGGTGCAGGGGCGGCCGGTGCGGCAGCACGCCGAAGGCGCGCGGGTTGGGCCCGAAGGCGTACTGCCCGCCGTACTCGAGGAAGAAGCTGACGCCGATGGCGGTGATGAGCGAGTTGATCTTGGGCGCGCCCCGCAGCGGGCGGTAGGCCAGCCGCTCGATGACGAAGCCGACGCAGCCGCAGAGCACCATCGAGAGCAGGGTGACGGCGACGGCGCCGAGGATGCTGGGGTGCTGGCTCTCGCCGGTCCAGCGGGCCGAGGCGTACCAGCCGATCATGGAGCCGAGCATGAAGACGTCGCCGTGGGCGAAGTTGATCAGCTGGAGGACGCCGTAGACCATGGTGTAGCCGAGGGCGATGAGCGCGTAGATGGCGCCCAGCGAGACCCCGTCCACGATGTGTTGAAGAAGCTCCGTCACGCTATTTCTTCGGCTGCTCGGCTGCGGGGGCCTTCTGCGGCGCGGGCGTCGGGTCGGCGACGCCCTCCGGCATGACGCGGCCGGCGAACTCGTACTTGCCGCCGTGGGAGATCTTGAGCACCACCGCCGGCTTCACCGGGTTGCGGTTCGCGTCCATGGAGATGTCGCCGGTGACCCCCTGGTAGTTTTTGGTCGCGGCCAGCGCGTCGCGGATGGCGGGTCCGGTCAGCTCGGGCGCGCGCTTCATGGCGTCGAAGAGCATGCCGGCGGCGTCGTACGCCTGGGCCGCGAGCGAGTCGGGCAGCTGGCCGCCGTAGGTCTTCTTGAACTTGGCGACGAACTCCTGGATGCGCGGGCTCGGGTCGTCCACCGAGTAGTGGTTGGAGAAGTAGCAGCCGTCGAGCGCGGCGCCGCCGATCTCGTAGAGCTTCTCGCTGT
>JANXXR010000292.1 GCA_025350525.1 Deltaproteobacteria bacterium | reverse complement strand
CGAGCCTGCCGAGGAGCCGGCCAGCACCACTTTTTTGGCCACCGACGGGCGGCTCCTGCTCGCCTGCCGCCGCGGGCGGACGCTCTTCATCTCCTCGCCGCCGCCCGACGCGGAAGGCCGCTGCGACTACGTGGCCGTCGCCAGCGAAGATCCCGGCGAGCCACCGCTTGGAGGAGCGCGCGCCTGGCGGCTCTTGCCCGAGGAGTCGCTGGTGGCGGTGGACGAGGAGCTGCGGCTCAAGGTGACCTCGCTGCTCTGAGCAGCGCCTCGCCGCGCGGTCCCCTCGCCGTCAGGCGCGCCCGCCGCGCGCGCGGGCCTTCGTGCGCGAGCGCGATCTCGAGGCGATCCGAAGGCAGCGACGGCCAGGCGCGGTCGGCCCATTCGCAGAGGGTCGCAGCGGGCTCGGCGAGCAGGTCGTCGAACCCGAGCGCGAAGAGATCGGCCGGGCCGCCTAGCCGGTAGAGGTCGAGGTGCTGCAGCGGAACGCGCCCGCCGCGGTAGAGGTTGACGAGCGCGAAGGTCGGCGAGCTGGCCGGCTCGGGAACGCCGGCGCCCTCGGCGATGGCCTTCACCAGCGCCGTCTTGCCGGCGCCCAGCTCGCCGGTGAGCGCGATGAAATCGCCGGCTTCGAGCGCGGCGCCGAGGCGCAGGCCCAGCCTGCGGGTGGCCGCGGGCGACTTGAGCAGCAGCTCGGTCATCGTCCCCAGCGCCGGAAGACGCGCGGCAGGCCGACCCGCGCCAGGTCGGAGGCGATCAGGGAGGTCTCGCCCAGCTCTGCCGCCGCCAGGTCTCCGGCGAAGGCGTGGAGGAAGACCGCGAGCCGCGCGCGCTCGCCGGTACCGCCCGCGCCGCCCCGCCGCGCCAGCAGCGCCGCCGCGATGCCGGTGAGCACGTCGCCCGCGCCCGCCGTGGCCATGCCGGGATTTCCCGCGGCGCAGATGGCGCTGGTGCCCTCCGGGTCGGCGACCACCGCGTGCGACCCTTTGAGGACGATGCAGGCGGAGAACCGCTGCGCCGCCCGCGTCGCCGCCTCGACCCGCTCTGCCAGCACCCGCTCGGTGTCCTCGCCGGTGAGCCGGACGAACTCGCCCGGATGCGGCGTCAAGAGTGGGCGGACGGCGGCGCGGGAAAAGATCGCGGCGATCTCCTCGCGGCTCTCGGCCAGAGCGTTGAGCGCGTCGGCGTCGAGGACGGAGGCGCAGTCGCCCGGCAGAGCCGCCAGCAGCTCGCCGATCAGCTGCGCGGTCTCACGGCCGCGCGCAATGCCCGGGCCGATGGCGAGCGCGGTCTTGTCCTTGAGCGCCGGGCGGAGCGCCTCGAGGTCGCGCAGGCCCAGCGGGCCGTCGCCCGGCAACGCCAGCGTCATCACTTCCGGAAGCGCGTAGAGCGCGGGCAGGACTTCAGCGCGCGCCGCCAAGGTCACCAGGCCCGCTCCGGCGCGCAGCGCTCCTTCGCAGACCAGCGCCGCCGCGCCCGACTTTCCCGCCGAGCCCGCGACCACGAGGACGTGGCCGAAGTCGTTCTTGTGCGCGTTGCGCGGGCGGGGCGCGACCATCGAGCGCGCCCACTGTTCGTCGAGCAGCTCGCAGGCCGGGCCCGAAAGTTTGTGCTCCAACGAATGGGGGATGCCGAGGTCGGCCACCTCGATGCGCCCGGCGCAGTCGGCGCCCGGATGCAGGTAGAGCCCGCGCTTGGGCGCATGGAAGGTCACGGTGAGGTCGGCACGGGCGAGGTGGACCGGGTAGACCGCGCCGGTGTCCGACTCGACCCCGCTCGGCAGGTCCACCGCGACCACTTGCGCGCCCTGCTCCTGCGCCGCGTTGATGGCGCGGATGGCCTCGGCCTCGGCGCCTTCCGGGGGCCGCGACAACCCGCTTCCGAAGACCGCGTCCACCAGCACCACGCCTGGTCCACCCCGCAGCGCTCGCCCGGACTGCTCTCCGCCCGACGACAGCCTGGCCTGGGCCGCCAGCGCCGCGTCGCCCTTCAGCTGCTCCGGAGGACGCGTATACCAAGTATATACATTGCTGCAGCCGCCGTCGCGCAGCAGCCGCGCCGCCACCGAGCCGTCTCCGCCGTTGTTGCCCGGCCCGCAGAAGACGACGACCTGGCGCGGCTGCGAGGCCTGGCGCGACTGCAAGGCCAGCACTGCCCGGGCCACCGCGGCGCCGGCCGACTCCATCAGAACGCGAAGGGGAAGCTCCGCCTCGGACGCGGCCAGCCGATCCAGCTCGCGCTGCTCGGCGGCGGTGAGGAGCCGCATCAGCCGCGCTCCGCCGGCGCCCGCGCGGCTCGGCCCCGACTCACAGGATCAGGTCCTTCATGTCGCGCACCGCCCGCTCCAGCCCCGTCAGCACCGCCCGGCAGATGATGGCGTAGCCGATGTTCAGCTCGGTGATCTCCTCGATGCGCGCGATGGGCCGCACGTTCCAGTAGTCGAGCCCGTGCCCGGCGGCGACCCGCAGCCCGAGCTTGGCCGCCGAACGCGCCGCCTCGATGATGCGGGAGAGCTCGCGGGCCTTGTCTCGATCGGTGCGCGCCTCGCAGTAGCGGCCGGTGTGCAGCTCGACCGCCTGCGCGTCCACCCGGTGGCTGGCCTTGATCTGCTCGAGGTCGGGATCGATGAAGAGCGAGACCTCGACGCCCGCGTCGCGCAGGCCGCGCGCCACCCGCTTGATCTCGTCCTTGTGCGAGCCGACGTCGAGCCCGCCCTCGGTGGTCAGCTCTTCGCGCCGCTCGGGGACCAGCGTCGCCGTGTCGGGGCGCTGCGAGAGCGCGAGGTCGAGCATGGGCTGCACCGCCGCCATCTCGAGATTCAAGGTCCCGTTCACCGTCTTGCGCAGGATCTCCAGGTCGCGGTCGTTGACGTGGCGGCGGTCCTCGCGCACGTGCAGCGTGATCTGATCGGCGCCGCCCAGCTCGGCCAGCACCGCCGCCGCCACCGGATCCGGATACCGCCCGCGCCGCGCCTGCCGCAGCGTCGCCACGTGATCGATGTTGACCCCCAGCCGCATGTGCAGACCTCCCGCGCGCACTGTACCCGGTCGCATGACCGACGGACACCTGACCGATACCAATGGCGCGGCGCGCTTCCGCAAGGTGAAGAAGTTCGATGGCAGCGAACTCTTCTTCAGGCCTCAGGCTTCAGGCCTAAGGTGAAGCGGAGTCTGTCGGCGCTTTTTTCAAAAGCCTGACGCCTGAGGCCTGCTACGCGCCGATCGCCTTCTTCAGCTCGCTGCCGATCTGCGCCGCATAACCATCGATGGCTTTCTGGTCCGGCCCCTCGACGAGGACGCGCACTTTCGGCTCGGTGCCGGAGTAGCGCACCAGCACGCGGCCGGTTTTGCCGAGCTTCTTCTCGACGTCGCGGATGGCGTTCATCACCGCCGGCAGCGAGCCCAATTCCGGCTTGCTCGAGACCGCGAGCCCCAGCTGCGCTTGCGGGAACACGGTCATGCACTTGGCCAACTCCGAGATGGGCTTGCCGCTCTCCACCATCACCGCCAAGAGCGCCAGCGCCGCCACCGTCCCGTCGCCCGTGGTGGAGCTGTCGAGGAAGAGGAGGTGGCCGCTCTGCTCGCCTCCGAACGAATACCCGTTGCGCCGCATCTCCTCGACCACGTAGCGATCGCCGACCCGCGTGCGCACCACGCGCCCGCCCGCCTTGGAGATCGCCTGGTCGAGGCCCAGGTTCGACATCACCGTCGAGACCACCGTCTTCTTGGGCAAGAGCTTGCGGCGGATCAGGTCGAGGCCGCAGATGGCCATCACCGCGTCGCCGTCGACGACGTTGCCCTTCTCGTCGGAGACGATGAGCCGGTCGGCGTCGCCGTCGAGGGCGATCCCCAGGTGCGCGCCGGTCTTCTTCACCGCCTTGCACATCGTCTCCGGGTGCAGCGCGCCGAAGCCGCGGTTGATGTTCTTCCCGTCCGGCGTATTGCCGATGACGATGACCTTGGCGCCCAATTCCTGAAGCACCGCCGGCGCCACCCGGTAGGCCGCGCCGTGGGCGGTGTCCACCACGATGGTCAGGCCCTCGAGCGTGAGGTGCCGCGGGAAGGTGCTCTTGGCGTAGACGATGTAGCGGCCCGCGGCGTCGTCGATGCGGAAGGCCTTGCCGATGCTGGTCGCCGTCGGGCGCAGGTGGTGCAGCTTGTCGTTGGCGATCAGGTCCTCGATGTCGGCTTCCATCTCGTCGGGGAGCTTGAAGCCATCGGCGCTGAAGAACTTGATGCCGTTGTCCTGGTAGGGGTTGTGCGAGGCGCTGATGACCGCGCCCGCGTCCGCGCGCATGGAGACGGTGAGCTGCGAGATGGCCGGCGTCGGCAGCGGGCCGCAGAGCAGCACGTCCACGCCCATGCTGCACAAGCCGGAGGCGAGCGCCGTCTCCAGCATGTAGCCCGAGACGCGGGTGTCCTTGCCGATGACGATGCGGTGGCGGTGGTTGCCGCGCTTGACCATGTGCGCGACGGCGCGGCCGAGCTTGAGCATCAGCTCGCCGGTCATCGGGTAGACGTTGGCGACGCCGCGGATGCCGTCGGTGCCGAACAGCTTGCGGGCGGTCTCGGCGGGCTTTTCGGTCAAGCGGACAGCCATGGTGGACGCTCCCTCGGTGAGGCGCAATCTTGGTGCCGTGACGGCGCCGGGGCAAGCGCCTTGGCCATCTCTCAGCTCACTGACGTACGGATGGCATCGGCGACCGCCAGCGCCTCCCGGGTGGCGGCGACATCGTGCACCCGGACGATGGCCGCTCCCTGCAGCGCCGCCGCCACCGCCGCCGCCACGCTGCCGTGCAGGCGCTCCGGGGCCGGCCGTCCGGTCGCCGCGCCGATGAACGACTTGCGCGACGCGCCTGCCACCAGCGGATGGCCGAGCTGGCATAGCTCGCGCAGGCGGCGCAGCAGGAGGAGGTTTTGCGGCCCGGTCTTGGCGAAACCGAGTCCCGGGTCGAGCGCGATCTGCTCTTTGGCGATGCCGCCTTCCGCCGCGCGCTGCAGTGCCTCGGAGAGCTCGTCGAGGATCTCGCCGTGGAGGTCTCTGTAAGTCGCGCGCTGGGCCATGTCGGCCGGCGTGCCGCGCCGGTGCATGAGGCAGAGCGCCGCGCCCTTTGCCGCCTGGGCCATCTGCGGATCGCGCGCGAGGCCGGAGACGTCGTTGACGATCTCTGCCCCGGCGTCGAGGGCCGCCTTGGCCACCTCGCTCTTGGTCGTATCGATACTGAGTGGAATATTCTGAAGCCTGCGCGCCAGCTCGCGGATCACCGGCTCGGTGCGCTGGCGCTCGTCCGCCGCGCTGACCTCGGGCGCGTTCGGCCGCGTCGACTCGCCGCCGATGTCGAGGAGGTCGGCGCCTTCCTGGGCGAGCTCGAGGGCGTGCTCCAGGGGATCATAGGCGCCCCCGTCGGAGAACGAATCCGGCGTGGCGTTGACGATGCCCATCACCAGCGTCCGTCCCGCGGGCAGCTTGCTGCGCGGCAGGCGCCAGGCGGCGGCGGTGGGCGGGGACTCGACGTGCGCCGCCCGCTCCAACAGGGCGCGCATCCAGTGCCGGGCCGCATCGTTCTCGAGGCCGGCCTCGAGGCTGCGCGCCGCTGACCAGATCTGCGCGATGCTCCCCAGCGCCAGCGCCGCCTTGGTGCCGCGCAGGACGACCAGCCCCGATTGGCGCAGTCCCTCCGCAACGGTGAGCGCGTCGGCCGGGATCAGCGCCGCCCAGCCCCGCAGGTTGGAGTCGGGCACGGCGCGCCCGATGGCGGCGCAGGCCTGCAGGGCATCGCTCTCGTTCTGCAGTTCGAGGAGGCGCACGGCGCCGTTATACTGCGGCGATGAACGACGCGGAATTCCTCCGGGCGCTCGAGGACGGGAGCTTCCCGCGCGACGCCATGGACCACCGCGCGCACCTGCGGCTCGCCCTGCTCCACCGCGGCGACCCGCAGCGCGCCCGGGATCTGTTGCTCAGGTACATCACCAGGATCGGTGGTCTGGTGAAGTACAACGAAACGCTCACGCAGGTGTGGCTGCGGCTCGTCTCGGCGCACGCCGAGACGACGGTCAACGCGCTGATGAACACGCCCCTCGCCGATCCAAATCTCCCCTTCCGCCACTACTCGCCCGAACGGCTCTGGTCGGACGAAGCGCGATCGAGGTTTCTCGAGCCGGACCTGCAGCCGCTGCCGCCGCCGCTCGGCTGACAATGGACCGCTTGCCGTCAGCCGGAGAGCAGGTTGCTCAGGGAACTGGAAGGTCATGCAGTCGGGATGGCTGTGCAGCTCATACCCGCCCGGGTGCGCCCAGCCCTCCGGACCCGCGTTCGCAGTCGAGTGGGCCTCAAGCCACGTCTCGATCTCCACGTCACCCCCGAAGCAGAAAGGGCCGGCTCTCGCCGACCCTCTCTTGAAGCCTGAAAGCCTGAAGCCGCTCTTACGCCTTCTCCGCCTTCGGCATGGGCGCCGTCAGCCCGCCCAGCGCGTCGAGGATTTTGCTCTTCTCCTTCACCTCCGGCCGCTTCATCTCGGGGCGCGGCAGCGCGGGGGGCGGCTTCACCTTGTTCAGCTTCTCGCCGCGGATGAGCAGCTCGACGTCGGCGCCGTCCAGCGTCTCCCACTCGAGCAGCGCCACGGCGATGCGGTCGAGCGCGTCCTTGTTCTCGAGGAGCAGCTGCTTGGCCCGCGAGTACTGGGTGGTGACGATGAGGCGGACTTCGCTGTCGATGTCGATGGCGGTGGCCTCGGAGAAGTTGCGCTGCCGCTGGTTGAACTCGCGGCCGAGGAAGACCTCGCCCTGCTCCTCGCCGAAGGCCAGGGGCCCCAGCTTCTCGCTCATGCCCCACTCGCAGACCATGCTGCGGGCGAAGGCCGTGGCGTGGTCGATGTCGCTCTTGGCGCCGGAGGTGATCTCGTGGAACTCGAGCTCCTCGGCGATGCGCCCGCCCATCGCCATGCAGATGCGATCGAGCACCGACGACTTGTCCCAGTTGAGCCGGTCTTCCTTGGGTAGCATCTGGGTCAGGCCCAGCGCGGGCCCGCGCGGGATGATGGTGACCTTGTGCACCGGATCGCACTTGGGCGTCAGGCGCGCCACCAGCGCGTGCCCCGCCTCGTGCCAGGCGGTGATCTTCTTGTCCTTCTCGCTGATGATCATGCTGCGCCGCTCGGCGCCCATCATCACCTTGTCCTTGGCGAAGTCGAAGTCGCCGTTCTCGAGGCGCTCCTTGCCCTTGCGGGCCGCGATCAGCGCCGCCTCGTTCACCAGGTTTTCCAGATCCGCCCCGGAGAAGCCCGGCGTGCCGCGGGCGACGGCGTCGAGATCGACGTCGGTGCTCAAAGGCGTCTTCTTGGTGTGCACCTTGAGGATGCCCTCGCGCCCGCGGACGTCGGGGCGCGGCACCATGATGCGCCGGTCGAAGCGGCCCGGCCGGAGCAGCGCCGGGTCGAGGACGTCGGGCCGGTTGGTGGCGGCGATGAGGATGACGCCCTCGTTGGACTCGAAGCCGTCCATCTCGACGAGGAGCTGGTTGAGGGTCTGCTCGCGCTCGTCGT
>JANXXR010000242.1 GCA_025350525.1 Deltaproteobacteria bacterium | reverse complement strand
CGCAAGGCCGCCGCGCAGGGCGGCGCCGCGGCGGTGCTGGCCCACGGCGCGCTCGGCGAGATCTATCTCGAGGAGTTCGGCGACCTCGACGGCGCCGAGTCCGAGTTCCGCAAGGTGCTGGCGGCGGCGCCCGGCCTCGCTGCCGCGGAGATTGGCCTGGCGCGCACGCGGCGCGAGGCGGGCGACTTCGACCAGGCCGACAACGGCTTCGTGCGGGCGATGACCAGCCTGCAGAAGGACGTCGGCGAGTTTGGCAAGGAGCCGCCGCCGGGCGCCGAAGAGGTGGTGCTGACGCTCCTGGAGGTGGCCATCGAGCTGGCCGAGCTGCGCGGGGCCTCGGGGCACGACAAGGACGTCTCGGTCCCGCTCGACGAGGACGTGCTGCAGTGGGCCGCCAGCGAGCGTCTCTTCGACTCCGAGGGCGACCAGGACGACTGGATGCGCTTTCACGCCCTCTGGACGCAGCTGCGGCTCCTGACCGGCCGGCCCGAGGAGTCGCTGGCGGCGCTGCGCGAGGCGGAGCGGCAGGGGCAGCTGCCCGCCGTCGAGGCGGCCCGCCTGGTCTCGCTGGCGCTGGAGGATCTCGGCGACGGCCCCCGCGCGGGCGCCGAAGCGAAGCGGATGCTGGAGCTGCTCGAGGCTCCCTGGCCCATCGGCGAAGTGGTCCGCGCCGCCCACCTCCTCGGCGACCTCGGCCGCCCACTCCTCGAGCGCGCCGTGTCCCACTGGCCCCCCGAATCCGAAGAGGCCCGCACCTTGCGCGAAGCCCTGGGCGCGCCCGAACTGGTCGCCTTAGGCAAGCCTCAAGTCTGATCTATCTCTTCTGGGCTCGCGTCCAGACTTCCAGCGCGAACAGTGCCCAGGCTTGGCGCGCGTCGCCCCGAGGCGCGAGCGAGTGGCGCAGGACCGCGTCGATGGCGCGCGGATCGAGGAGCGTGCGGATGCGCGCCGAGGGCGTGGCGACAAGGTCGTGCAGCATCGACCGCAGCGGCCCGTGCAGCCACGCGCCCACCGGCGAAGGGGGCCGCAAAGGCGGCGTGAGCGCGTCGCGGGGCAAGAGGTCGGCCACCGCCTCGCGCAAGAGCCTGCTGCCGTGGGTGCGGCCGAGCTTGTGCCGCGCGGCAGTGGGCACCACCGTCTGCGCGAGCTTTGCCTCGAGGAGCGGATTGCGCAGTTCGACGCCGGTCCCCGCGGCGGCGGCCTGCATCACCGCCAAGAGGCCATCGGGAAGCGCGACTTCGAGATCGAAGGCGATGGCCGCGTCGGCGCCCTCCGCCTCGCCCGTCGGCCCCAGCGCCGCCCGCGCGTGCACGCCGAGCAGCGCGCGCCGCTCGTCGAGCGAGAAGATCTCGACGAGCGCCCGCGCCCGCCCCTTGCCCCGCGACCCCAGCGTCGAGGCCGCCCGCTGCAGCCGCCCGCGGTGCCGCTGCGGCGCGATGCTGCGGAGCAGATCGGCGGCGCCGGCGGCCCTCGTCGAGTGCAGCATGGTGGCAGCGCGCAGGTAGCGCGGGTGTCCGGCGAAGAGCTCGTCGGCGCCGGCCGCCGTGATCACCGGACCGCCGATGGTCCGCAGCGCCGCCGACCACCAGGGCAGCTGCACATCGCCCAGCGGCTCGGAGGGCGCGGCCAGCGCCGCCTCTGCCTCCTCGAGCGCGTTGACGAAGATCTCGGCGTGCTCGCTGCGAAAGCGCTCGGCCATCCGCCGCGCCAGCGGATCCGGCTCGGGCGTGAAGCTGCGCACCTTGCCCTGCCGCCGCGTGAGGAGGGCGAGCAGCGCGCTCGAGGGCAGGTCTCCCGGCAGGAGCAGGGTCGCGCCGGCCGGCTGCGCGCGCACCGCCTCCTCGAGGCCCGCGCGCACCGCGATGCGCGACGGCCGCGCCTGGGCCGACCCCGGCGTAGGCAATTCGAACCAGCGCCGCACCTCCACGCCCTGCTTCCCGGCCCGGAGCAGATGTCCGGCAGGCAGCTTGCGCAGGTTGCTCCAGATCGAGCCGGGCGCGGGGACGTAGAGCAGCTCGAGATAGTCCGAGAGCGCGCCGCGATCGAGCTGGCCGAGCGGTGCCCCCTCCTCGCGCAGCGACGGCACCTCGCCGGCAAACCAGAGCTGCCCGTCCTTCTCGCAGTAGAAGAGCGGCTTCTGTCCGAAGGCATCGCGCGCGAGCAGCAGCGTCTCGCCGTCGAAGAGGGCCAGCGCAAAGCCGCCCCGCAGGCGGTGCAGCATGGCCGGGCCGTGCGCCGCGTAGAGCTGCTGCAGCGCCGCCGGATCGGCGCCGTCAGCCAGCGCCCATGGCTGCCCGGGCTCGAGGCGCAGGTGGCCACGAAAGCTCAAGCGCGCGGCCTTTCGAGAGGCCTTTGCCGCCGCGGCTGGTCGAGCGGGGGGCGCTGGTTGCGCAGGCGGCAGGTCATGCCGTGCAGAGGGAGAAAGGCGCCGCAGCGCGGGCAGGTGGGGTCGCGCAGGTTGCGCACCATGCGCCCGCAGGAGCCGCAGAAGCGGATCAGGTAGAGGTAGCCGACCGCGACCGTAAGCAGCGCCAGGAGCAGCGCGGCGCGAAAACCGAAGCTGGTGTGCAAAAACAGCCCGCGCTGCCCCGCCCCTGCCACCAGCGCAAAGGTGAGGAGGAGCAGGCTGAGGCGCAGCGCGGCCCGCTTCAGGGCGCCGCTCGCGCGCCCGCGGGCGAGAAACCAGAGCCAGGCCAGCGCCGCTGCGGCGATCGGTGCGTAGACGGCGGCGTGCACCGCATCGGTGTAGGCCGGCCGCTCCCGCAGCGCAACGGCGACGTGCTTCAGGATTGGCGCCGGTAGCCTCGGCGCTGATCCCGACCTCGGTCCGGCGCGGTCAGGCTTGCAGCTTGCGCCGACGCCAGAGTCGGCGCCTCGGGTGCCGTCTCATCGCCGCCACCCTTGCAGCACGTCGGCGATGCGCTCTGCCGCGTGTCCGTCCCACAGCTCGGGAATGGCCCCCTTGCGCGCGCGGCCGGCCAGCACCTCGCGCGCGGCGGGAATCACCCGCGCGGGGTCGGTGCCCACCAGCTGGTTGGTGCCGACCTCCACCGTCACCGGCCGCTCGGTGTTCTCCCGCATGGTCAGGCACGGCACCGAGAGGGCCGTGGTCTCCTCCTGGATGCCGCCCGAGTCGGTCATCACCAGCCGCGCCTGGGAGGTCAGCGCCAGGAAGTCGAGGTAGCCGAGCGGGTCGATGAGCTTGAGCCCCGCGGGCGCGAATCCCTGCGGCAGCCGCGCCCGCGTGCGCGGGTGGATGGGGAACACCACCGGCAGGCTCGAGGCGATCTCCGAGAGCACCGAGAGCAGCCGCTGCAGCGCGGCCGGCTCGTCGACGTTGGCGGGCCGGTGCAGCGTAGCCAGGGCGTAGTTACCCTTGGTCAGCTCGAGGCGCTGGTGGATCTGGCTCTCCTTCGCCCGGGGCAGCGCCGCCCGCAGGCTGTCGATCATGACGTTGCCGACGAAGTGCACGCGCAAAGGATCGATGCCCTCCTTGGCCAGGTTCTCGTCGCCGTCGCGGGAGGGCGTGAAGAGCAGGTCGGAGAGCCGGTCGGTGAGGACCCGGTTCACCTCTTCCGGCATGGTCCAGTCGCGGGAGCGCAGCCCCGACTCGACGTGCCCCACCGCGATGCCGAGCTTGGCCGCCACCAGCGCCACGCCGATGGTGGAGTTGACGTCGCCCGCCACCAGCACGATGTCGGGCTTCTCGCGCAGGAGCACCGGCTCGATCTCGACCATGATCTTCGCCGTCTGCTGCGCGTGGCTGCCGGAGCCGACGCCGAGGTGGACGTCCGGATCGGGCATCCCCAGGTCTTGGAAGAAGACGTCGGACATCTTGGCGTCGTAATGCTGCCCGGTGTGGACGAGGATCTGCTGGATGCCCGGGCGCTTCTTGAGGGCGGCGATGATGGGCGCCATCTTCATGAAGTTCGGCCGGGCGCCGACGATGTGGAGGATTTTCACCGGCGTACCGTGCGCACGCTCGCCCGCCGCGGCAAGCGCCGCTGTTATACAGATGACGTGTCGGAGGCAGAAAGCCCGGACCATGCGCTGGTGGCGTACGAAGTCGAGCCCAACTACGCCGGCTGGACGCTCGCCGCGTACGTCGCCGAAAAGCTCAAGCGCCCGCTGCCCGGCGACCGGCTGGAGCGGATGCTGCGCTCCCGCGCGCTGATCCACGAGGAGCGGGAGTTGCTCCCGGAGACGAAGATCTGGCCCGGGCTCCGCTTCTCGCTGCGCAAGCGCAGCCCCGGCGACACCGGCGAGCCGCCGCTCCTGCCGGTCGTCTACGACGACGAGGCGCTGCTGGTGGTGGACAAGCCGGCCGGCCTCGCCCTCCATCCGACGGCGCGCTACCACCTGACCACGCTGACCTGGGCGCTGGAGCACCGGCACCGGAACGCGGCGGGAGACAAGCCGGACCCGGCGCACAGGCTCGACCGGGAGACGAGCGGGCTGGTCGCCTGCGGGCGGACCTCGGCGTTCACCCGGCGCCTGAAGGCGGCCTTCGCGGCGCGGCAGGTCTCGAAGGCGTACCTGGCGCTGGCGGAGGGCTCTCCGCCCGAGGAGAAGTTCGAGGTGCAGGTCCCGATCGTCGTCGGGGGCGGCCGGGTCAAGGTCAAGGCCCGCGTCGACGAAGCCGGGGCGCCCTCGCAGACGCACTTCGAAGTCCTCTCGCGCTACCTCGACGCCGCCGGAAAGCCGCTCACGCTGCTGCGCTGCGTGCCGCTCACCGGGCGCCAGCACCAGATCCGCGTCCACTTGCAGGCGGCGGGCTTTCCGCTGGTGGGGGACAAGCTCTACGGCCCCTCGGAGGAAATCTTCCTCCGCCTCGCCGAGAGCGGCGGGACTCCGGCGCCTTTGGGCACCTTCGACGCGCTGATCACTCCGGACGAGCAGGCGGCGCTGCGCCTCTGGCGCCAGGCCCTCCACGCCTCCGAACTCATCGTCCCTCACCCGGCAACCAGCACCCCCGTCCGGCTGAGCTGCCCGCTGCCTTCCGACATCGGCAACTTCATCCGCACGCTGCACGCTTTGTAAAAGCAAAGCGCACCACGGAGGCGCTGAGGCGGGGAGGTTTCAAGGGTTGCCTCGGCCACGACCGTGCTCGGACGGGCGATCGCCTCGGGCCCATCAATCCTTTCTCCGTGCCCTCCGTGCCTCCGTGGTGCGCTTTTGCTCTTTCTAAGCCGCCCGCTTGACGAGGGCGCGGAAGGATTCGACGACGCCGGCGAGGCCTTGCGCGAGCTGGACGCGCGGCTCGAAGCCGAGCAGCACCTTCGCCTTGGAGATGTCCGACGACGACGCGCGCAGATCCCCCGCGCGGGGCGCCTGGTGCTCGATGTCCAGCTTCATCGCCTCCGGCCCGATCACCTGCTTCAAAGTCCCGATCAGGTCGAGGAGCGAGGCGCTGTGCCCGCTGCCGATGTTGATCACCTCGCCCGGCGCCTTCTCGCTCTGCGTCGAGAGGATCATCGCCGCCACCACGTCGCTGACGTGGACGAAGTCGCGCGTCTGCTGCCCGTCGCCGAAGACGATGGGCCGCGTGCCCGCCAGCAGCCGGGTGGTGAAGCGGGGAATGGCCGCGGCGTAGTCGCTCTTGGGATCCTGCCGCGGCCCGTAGACGTTGAAGAACCGCAGCGCCACGCAGGGCAGCCCGTAGCCGCGGGTGTAGGTCTGCGCGTAGAGCTCGCAGGCGATCTTCTGCGCCGCGTACGGGCTCATCGGCCGCACCGGCAACAGCTCGTGCTTGGGCTGCTCCACGCCGTCGCCGTAGGCCGCGCAGGAGCAGGCCAGCACCACCCGCTTGACGCCGTGACGCCGCGCCGCCTCGAGGACGTTGACGGTGCCGCCGACGTTGACCTCGTTGGTGCGCCCGGGCTCCGCCATCGAGAGCGGCACCGACGGAATCGCCGCCAGGTGGAAGACGAAGGTGGCTCCCTGCACGGCCCGCTCCACCGCCTGCGGATCCGCGATCGATCCTTCGATCAGCGAGAAGTTGGGAAGCGCCGCCAGCAGCGCCGCGTTCTCGCGCTTGCCGCTGGAGAAGTCGTCGAGGCCGACCACCTCGTGGCCCTGCCGCAGCAGCGCCTCCGAGAGATGCCCGCCGATGAAGCCCGCCGCCCCGGTGACGCAGACCTTCGCCATGATGCCCCCTTCGAGTTCGCGGCCCCAAGATAGGGACGCCCGGGGCTCAAGGGGAGGTGAGCACCAGCCCGCAGGCGGCCCTGCCGTCCGCAGTGTTCAATCTGTTGCAGCAGGCGGCCCGGAGAGACGTCGTCTTCTGTGCGGTGCAGTTGCAGGCCTGCGAGTCGAGCTTCTGCTGGCAGAAGGCTTCGTCCGCCTTGCCGACCAGGTAGGTCTTCTCCTGCGCCTTTGCCTCCGCGTTGCAGATCTGCTTCGAGTTGTCGTCGGGCTGGCAGCTGCAGATCTGGTTGGCCAGCGAGAGGCAGGCGTCGCCGCAGCCGGCGGCCAGCGTGAGGGCCAGCAGGCAAGCGAAGAGCGGCAGGATGCGGAGGCGCGACATGGCGAGGCGATCTAGCACAACTCCTCTGGCGCACGCGGTAAAAGAGGCCGATGCAGACTCCGCCGCGCTTCATCTGGCTGCACGGCTTTGCCAGCGGGCCGCAGTCCACCAAGGGGCAGTTCATCCGCGCCCGGCTGGAGGAGCGCGGCGCGCACCTGGTCCTGCCCGACCTGAACGATCCTTCCTTCGCAGGCCTCACCGTCTCGCGGATGCTTTCACAGCTGGACGTGCTGGCACAGGGCGACGGGCCGGTGGTGCTCTTCGGGTCGTCCCTGGGCGGCCTGACCGCGGCGCTGTGGGCGGCGACGCGGCCGGGGCGGACGGCGGCGCTGGTCCTGCTCGCGCCCGCCTTCGACCTCGGGCCGCGCTGGTCCGCGCGGATGGATCCTTTCGAGCTTGCGCAGTGGCGCGCGACCGGGCGCCACGCCTTCGAGCACTTCGCCCGCGGCCGCAAGGAAGAGCTCTCGGTCGCCTTTCTCGACGACGCACTGACGCACCCCTCGTATCCGCTGCCCGGCTGCCCGACGCTGGTCATCCAGGGCACGCTGGACGAGGTGGTGGAGCCGCTGCTGGCCCGGGAGTTCGTCCGCCGCATGGGAGGGCGGGCGAAGCTTTTCGAGGTGCGGCAGGGCCACGACCTGAACCAGGACCTGCCCGGACTCTGGCAGCTCATCGAGCCGCACCTGGCGGCCCTCCTGCCTCAGGCGCCGCGGCCGATGCCGTAGTAGGTGAAGCCCAATTCGCGCAGCTTCTTCGGGTTCCAGATGTTGCGGCCGTCGAAGAGCACCGGCTCCTTCATCGAGGCTTTGATCCGGGCGAAGTCGGGCTGGCGGAACTCGTTCCATTCGGTGACCAGGAAGAGAGCGTCGGCTGCCTCGGCGGCGGCGTAGGGATTCTGAACGAATTGCACGCGGTCGCCGAAGTGCCGGCGGGCGTGCTCGTTGGCGACCGGATCGTGAGCCGTCACCGTGCCGCCCTCGGCGAGCAACTCCTCGATCAGCGCCAGCGCCGGCGCCTGCCGCAGGTCGTCGGTCTTGGGCTTGAAGGCGAGCCCCCAGACGCCGAACTTCTTCCCGCGCAACCCTCCCTGGCCAAAGTGCGTCTTGGCCTTCTGCGCGAGCAGGCGCTTCTGGCGGTCGTTCACCGCGTCGACGGCGGAGAGCAGCGTGAAGTCGAGCCCGTGCGTGCGCGCGGTGGCGATGAGCGCCTTCACGTCCTTGGGGAAGCAGCTGCCGCCGTAGCCGCAGCCGGGGAAGAGGAACTTCTGGCCGATGCGCTCGTCGGAGCCCATCGCCTTGCGCACGGCGTCCACGTCGGCCCCGACGCGCTCACAGAGCATGGCCACTTCGTTCATGAAGGAGATGCGCGCGGCCAGCATGGCGTTGGCGGCGTACTTGGTCAGCTCCGCCGAGCGCGGGTCCATGAAGTAGATGGGGCTCTCGGTGCGGACGAAGGGCGCGTAGAGCTCGGTCATGAGGGCCCGCGCCCCCTCGCTGGCGGCGCCGATGACGATGCGGTCGGGCCGCAGGAAGTCGTCGATGGCGGCGCCCTCCTTGAGGAACTCGGGGTTGGAGACCACGTCGATGGCCACCTGCGTCCGCTCCGCCACCTCGGCCTGCATGCGCGCGGCGGTGCCCACGGGCACGGTGCTCTTGTTGACGATGACCGTGTAGCGCTCGGCAGCGTCGGCGATCTGGCGCGCCACGCTCATGGCGACGCGCAGGTCGGCGTTTCCGTCGTCGCCCTGGGGAGTGCCGACGGCGATGAAGACCACCTCACTGCCCTTGACCGCGGCGGGCAGGTCGGTGGCGAAGGTCAGCCGCTCGGCGGCCAGGTTCTTCTCCAGCAGCTCCTCGAGGCCCGGCTCGTAGATGGGCGATTTGCCCTGCCGCAGCTGCCGGATCTTCTCCTCGTCCACGTCGACGCAGACGACCGAGTGGCCCGAGTCCGCGAAGCAGACCCCGGCCACCAGTCCGACGTATCCAGTGCCGACCACCGCGATGCGCATGCAGCGCCTTCTAGCGCAGGCGCGTCCGGCTGCCTACTCCACCGTCACCGACTTGGCGAGGTTGCGCGGCTGATCGACGTCGGTGCCGCGGTGATCGGCGACGTGGTAGCTGAACAGCTGCGTCGGAATCACCGAGATGATCGGCATCAGGAGCGGGTTGGTCTGCGGAATGGGGATGCTCGCCTCCGCCAGCTTGGGCACCTGCGCGTCGCCCTCGGAGTGGATGGCGATGACCCGCCCGCCGCGCGCCTTCACCTCCTGCAGGTTGCCGAGGATCTTCTCGTAGTTGACCCCGGCCTCGGTGGCCGAGTCGCGCGGCGCCAGCACCATCACCGGCATGTTCTCGTCGATGAGGGCGATGGGGCCGTGCTTCATCTCGCCGGCGGCGTAGCCTTCGGCGTGGATGTACGAGATCTCCTTGAGCTTGAGCGCGCCCTCGAGCGCCACCGGGTACTGCGGCCCGCGGCCGAGGAAGAGCAGGTCGCGCGCGGCCGAGAACTTGTAGGCCGCGGCCTTGATCTCCGGCTCGTACTTGAGCACCCGCTCGACCAGGCCGGGCAGCTCGTTGAGCGCCTGTAGATGTTTCTGCGCGTCCTGCGCCGAGAGCGTGCCCTTGAGCCGGCCCAGCCGCACGGCGAGGAGGAAGAAGGCCGCCAGCTGGGTGGTGAAGGCCTTGGTGGAGGCGACGCCGATCTCCGGCCCGGCGTGGGTGTAGAGCACGTCGTCCGCCTCGCGGGCGATGGCCGAGCCGACCACGTTGCAGATGGCCAGCCCGCGCGCCCCGCGGTGCTTGGCCTCGCGGAAGCTGCCCAGCGTGTCCGCCGTCTCGCCCGACTGCGAGACCGCGATGCAGAGGGTCTTGTCGTCCACCAGCGGCTCGCGGTAGCGGAACTCGGAGGCGAGGTCGACCTCGACCGGGATCTTGGCCAGCGTCTCGATCATCAGCTTGCCGGTGAGCGAGGCGTGCCAAGAGGTTCCGCAGGCGACGATCTGCACCTTGCCGAGCTTCTGCACCAGCTTCGCGTCGAGGTGGCAGCCGTCGAGGAAAACGTCGCCCTCCTCGAGGTTGGCGCGGCCCCGGATGGTGTCGGTGAGGGCGCGGGCCTGCTCGTGGATCTCCTTGTGCATGAAGTGCTTGTGGCCGTTCTTCTCGGCCATGGTGGGCGTCCAGTCGATGCGCCGCACCTGGCCCACGCGCTTTGCGCCGGCCTTGTCGGTGAGCTCGATGCCGCCCTTGGTGATGACGGCGAAGTCGCCCTCCTCGAGGTAGATGACGTCGCGGGTGTGGGCGAGGATGGCCGGCACGTCCGAGGCGACGAAGTTGCACTTGTCGCCGATGCCCAGCACCAGCGGGCTGGCGTTCTTCGAGACCACCAGCATGTCGGGGTACTTCTCGCTCATGACGGCGAGGGCGTAGGTGCCCTTCACCTGCCTGAGCGCGGCCCGCACTGCCTCGGGGAGCTTCACGCCCTTCTCGACCTCGCGGTGGATCAGGTGCGCGAAGATCTCGGTGTCGGTCTCGGACGAGAAGACGTGGCCCTGGGCCATCAGCTCGTCCTTCAATTCGAGGTGGTTCTCGATGATGCCGTTGTGGACCACCGCGACGCCGCCGTACTTGTGCGGGTGCGCGTTCTCGTCCGACGGCTTGCCGTGGGTGGCCCAGCGCGTGTGGCCGATGCCGGTCGCGCCGTGCGGCATGTGCTCGAGCAGCCGCTTCTCAAGGTTGATAAGCTTGCCCTTGGCCCGCACCACTTCGAGCCCTTCGGCCCCGAGTACGGCGACGCCCGCCGAGTCGTAGCCGCGGTACTCGAGCTTGCGCAGCCCTTCCACCAAGAGGCCCGCGCACTCCTCATTTCCGACGTATCCAACGATGCCGCACATGTCTTTGCTGCTCCATTCCGCCGGGGACACGATTGGATCGTGTCCCCCGAGTTGTTGAACGACTTCGCAAATGTTCGAACTACCAACTACTTCGACTTCTTCTTCGGCGCTTTCTTCTCGACCCAGCCCTCGATGTTGCGCTGCTTGCCCGCGCTGACCGCGAGCGCCCCCGCCGGCACGTCCTCGCGCACCGTGCTCCCCGACCCGACGTACGCCCCCTTGCCCACCGTCACCGGCGCGATCAGCTGCGTGTCCGAGCCGATGAAGGCGCCGTCCTCGATGGTGGTCTGGAACTTGTTCACGCCGTCGTAGTTGCAGGTGATGGTGCCCGCTCCGATGTTGCACCCCTCGCCGATGACCGCGTCGCCGAGGTAGGTGAGGTGGTTGGCCTTGCTCCCCT
>JANXXR010000236.1 GCA_025350525.1 Deltaproteobacteria bacterium | reverse complement strand
CACTTCGCCCTGGAAGGCTTCGTTCTCGCGCGGCACCAGCGCGCGTTGCACCGGCTTGCGGGTGAACTTCTCGATGCCGCGGAGCAGGTCGCTCTCCTCGGGCGAGGCGAAGCTCGAGGCCCTGCCGCTGGCCGCCGCGCGCGCCGTGCGGCCGATGCGGTGCACGTAGTCCTCGGGGACGTGCGGCAGGTCGAAGTTGACCACGTGGCCGATCTCGGCCACGTCGATGCCGCGGGCCGCGATGTCGGTGGCCACCAGCACCCGCGCCTCGCCGGACTTGAAGGAGTCGAGCGCGTTGCGCCGCTGCCCCTGCGAGCGGTCGGCGTGGATGACGGCGACCTTGTGACCGGCGCGGAGCAGGTCCTTGGCGACGCGGTCGGCGCGCCGCTTGGTGCGGGTGAACACCAGCGTCGAGAGGTCGTCCTGCGCCAGGAGCGCGAGGAGTAGCGCCGTCTTCTCCTCCTGCCCGACCAGGAACACTTGCTGGGTGGCGCGCTCCGAGGTGGTGCCGCTGCGGGCCACCTCGATCCTGACCGGGTCCTTGAGGTTCTCCCGGGCGAAGTCGGCCACCTCGCCCGCCATGGTCGCCGAGAAGAGCAGCGACTGCCGCTTGTGGGGCACGTGCTTGAGGATGCGCTTGAGCTGCGGCAGAAAGCCCATGTCGAGCATGCGGTCGGCTTCGTCGAGGACCAGGATCTCGATCTCGTTGAGCTTGGCCGTGCGCGAGTCGAGGTGGTCGTTGAGACGCCCCGGCGTGGCCACGATGATCTCGGTGCCCTTGGCGAAGGCGTGCGTCTGCGGCCCCATCCCCACGCCGCCGATCACCACCGCCGCGCGCAGGTGGTAGCCGTTGCGGAACTTCTCGATCTGCTCGTGGATCTGCAGCGCCAGCTCGCGGGTGGGCGCCAGGATCAGGCCGCGGGTGCCGACCTTGCCCGCCAGCCGCTCCAGCATGGGCATGACGAAGGCCAGCGTCTTGCCGGTGCCGGTGGCGGCCGCGCCGATCACGTCCTTGCCCGCCAGCGCATGCGGGATGGCCTGCGCCTGGATGGGCGTCGGCGCCTCGAAGCCCGCGGCCTCCAGCGCCGACAGCCCCTTCTTGGAAAGTCCCAGCTCTTCGAACGTCATGGGCGCCGTGTACCACGAATCGGATTCGAATCCGGACCGGCCGGTTGCGGCCAGAGGGCGGGTTAGCCCGCACGCGTGATGTCGACGTCGCTGCTGCCGGGCGAACGGCCCACGTGCTGCAGGGCGCGAATCAGGTTTTCGATGGCGATCGGCTTTTCGACAAATCCAGCCAGGCCGTACTCGCTGGTTATCTTGTGTGCATCCGTCTGGCCCGAGATGAGAATGACCGGAGTACCGGCAATCCGCGCATCGCGGGTGCGCTCGGACAGAAACGCCCAGCCATCCATGACCGGCATCACCAAGTCCAGCAGGATCACCGCCGGTGGCGCGTGCATCTGCCGGAGACAGACCAGCGCCTCCTGGCCGTTGCCCGCAGTCACCACCTGATATCCCTCGCCGACGAGAAGCTCCGACAGCGCGGAGCGCGTATCTGCGTCGTCGTCGACGATGAGGACCGTCCTCTGCCCCGCGGCCTGAACGGTCTTCCCGGGCGTCAGTTCTCGCGGCGGAGGCGCGGCCCCCGGAGTTGGCGCGCGCGTCAGCGTAAGGGGGGCGGCCGCAGCAGCGGAGAGCGTGAACGTGAACGTGCTACCCGGGCCGGAACCGCTGTCCAGCCAGAGCTTGCCGCCGTGAAACTCGACGATGCCCTTGGCAATGGACAGGCCAAGGCCGGCGCCGTGGTGGTGGTTGCGGCTCTCCGCCTGCCAGTACGGCTTGAAGAGATGCCGCTTTTGCTCGCTGGTGATCCCGATCCCGGTATCGCGGACTGCACAGAGCACCTTGTCGGCGACCGCGCGGACCTCGACCTCGATCGCGCCCCCCTCGGGGGTGAACTTGATGGCGTTGCCGACCAGGTTGAGGAGAACCTGGATGATCCGCTCGCGATCGCAGTCTGCTGCCAATGGTTCACTGGGGAGGTTGCGTTCGAGCCGGATTGACTTCTCCGACGCCGCCGGCTGAACGATCGCAAGGGCGGCGACCACCATGTCGCCGAGGTCGTGGATTCCACGCTGCATCGAGAGATGGCCTGCCTCCATGCTGGACAGGTCGAGAAGATCGGTCACCAGCCGGGTCATCCGCTTCGCCGAGCGCAGGATGCTCTCGAGATGTCGGCTGGCCATCTGTTGCCCCTCCGGCGCGAGCGGGAGCTTGAGCATCAACTCGGCGCCCACGAGGATGGTGCTGAGCGGGTTCCTCAGCTCGTGTGAAACGATGGCGAGGAAGTCCTCGCGCATGCGTATCGCGAGACGGAGCGCGTCCTCTGCCTTCTTGCGAACGCTGATGTCGGTGAGCGCGCTGCGACAACCGGCGACCGCGCCATCTTTCCGGAAGAACGGAGCACTCACGACCTGCAAGACGATGGGCTCGCGCTTGAGCGGCAGGAGCGTCAACTCGGTCGTGCACGGGTCTCGGCTGGCCAGGCACTGATTGAGATGATTGACGAACGCCATCCTGTCTGTCACCGCCGCGCAAGCGAGAAATGGCCTGCCGATGAGGCGCGCGCGCGCTGCGCCCAGCAACGTGGCGCCGGTCAGGTTGATCTCGCGGATGACGCCGTTGGAGTCGAAAGTGCAGTAAGCGACGGGGGCGAAGTCGTAGAGATCGGCATACCGGGCGCGCGACTGCTCGAGCAGGTCATGCGTCTCGCGCAGCTGTTGATTCTGTGACTCGAGCTCGGTCTGGTGCACTTCCAGGTCATGGATGAGCCGCTCGCGTTCGTCGCTGGCGTCGTCCGGCATGCCTCAATCCTTCCGGGTCCGCTCGACGAACGCACCCTCGATGGACAAGAGCACCAGGGGCGTCTGGTTCGCCACGCCGCGAATCCGGCTGCCGCCGATCTTGACCGTCGTGCGGCCCTGCCCCGGTATCTCGACATCGCACGCGACGCGCCGGAACGGCCTGCCGGCCGAGATGGTGGCCTCCAGCGCCTTCTCGAGCGCGGCGTTCACCCAGCGGCCACCCGAGACGCTCGCCACGTGCGCACCCAGGGTCTCTTCGCGCATGACCCCGAAGCTTTCGTAGTACAGGCTGTTGACCCAGATGACCGAGCGGTCGCCGTTGAGGATCATCAGCGGATGCTGGATCGCGGCGAGGAACTCGGCGGCGTATTCGTCGACCGCGAGGACCAGCTCGGAGCGCCGCTTGGTCACCTCGATATCGATGAGCATGAGGGTCGCGCCGCGAATTGTGAGATCCAGGGTCTTGTAGGGGGCGACGCGCAGGATGTACCAGCGCCCGTTCACGGCCTGGACCTCCTGCTCCTCCGTGGTGACGCTGGTGATCGCTCCCGAGACCGTCTTCTCGATGCCGACTCCGCCGAGGAAGGAATTGATCTGCATGACGGAGCGCCCGACGTCGGCGGGAACCAGGTTGAGGATCTTCTCCGCGGACTGGGTGAAGCGGCGAATGCGAAGGTCGAGGTCGACGATGATCATCGGCCGGTCGACGCCGAGCAGCACGTTGTGGAGGTCGTCGTTGGAGACGCTGAGGTCCCGCATGCGATTGTGCAGCTCTTCGTTCAGCGTGATCAGCTCCTCGTTGCTCGACTGCAGCTCCTCCTTCGAGGTTTCGAGCTCCTCGTTGGTGGACTGCAACTCCTCGTTCGACGACTGCAGCTCTTCGTTGGCGGACTTCAGATCTTCGTTGGTCCGTTCGACCTCCTCGATGGTGCTCTGTAGATAATCTTTGGTGAGCGTCAGCTCCTGCGCCATGTGCCGAGCGCGCTCGTCCGATGCCGGCTCGACGGGCAGGGTGGCCAGCGGCGGAGTCATCACCGGCCCGCTGATCATCCGGGGCTCCTGGAAGAGGACCAGCAGGCAGCGGGCCTTGGTCTCCGGCTCCCGCAGCGGCTGCACCACCAGCGTCAGCGGCCGGAACCCCGCCTGGTTGTCCTTGATCTGCGTCACCACCGAGGTGATCTCGCCGGTGCTCAGGGATTGCTCGATCGCTTTCTTCAGCGGCAGGTGAAGCTCGGGTCTCACCAGCCTGAACAGCCCGTTCGTTGCCAACCCCGAAGGCTGCTCGAGATACGGCGTCGTGCGCCCGCGAAAATAGAGAACGTCGAGCTTCTCGCTGACCACCACGCCGGGGGGCGCGTACTCGTCGAGGATCTTCCGCTCGGCGAGATGGGCGATGCTGAGCACCGGCCGCACCATGCCAAACGACGTGGGCACGGTCGCCGGCCTCGCCTGCCGCGCTCCGACGTCGACGTTGACGTCGAGGTCGAGGGCGGAGTGCGGCAGCGACACGTGCTTGGCCGAATAGAGCTTGTTCTTGCGATCGACGAGGGTGAACAGCTCAGACGAATCGCCGACGCTTTCCGACGTTCCCAGCAGGAGAAACCCGTCGGTCAACAGGGCGTAGTGCAGGATGCGCATCACCTTTCGCTGCATGGTCGGCTGCAGGTAGATGAGCACGTTCCTGCAGGAGACGAGATCGAGCCGCGAAAAGGGCGCATCCCGGCAGAGGTTTTGTGCCGAGAACACGGAGATGTCGCGAATGCGGCGCGACACCTGGTAGCGGCCGTCGTCGCCCTTGAGGAAGAAACGTCGCAGGCGTTCTGCGGAGACGTCGGCTTCGATTGTTCGGCAAGTAGCTGCCGCGCCGCGCCTGCTTGACCGCCTCGGCGTCGACGTCGGTTCCGAACAGCTGCACCTTGATGTTGCGCTGCGATTCATCGAGCAGCTCGAGCAGACAGATGGCGATGGAGTAGGTCTCCTCGCCCGAGGCGCAACCCGGCACCCAGATGCGGACGGTGTCCCCGTCCTTTTTTTGTTCGAGGATGCGCGAGAGGCATTCCGTCTTGAGGACGTCGAACGGCTCCCGGTCGCGGAAGAATGCCGTCACGTTGATGAGCAGGTCGCTGTGCAGCGCCGCCAGTTCCTTGGGGTCGTTCTGGCAGAGGCGGATATAGTCGGCGACGCTGGTGAGGTGCTGGACCGCCATGCGCCGCTGGAGCCTTCGCTCGATCGTGTTCCGCTTGTAGTGCTCCAGATCGATCCCGAACGAGTTCTTGATGAGCAGGGCCAGCGCGCCCATGTGCATCTCGATGTCGGGCACCGCGGAGTGAGGGCGTGCGTAGGGATGTTCGCTGACGTTGAGGATTTCGTCGGCGATGGCCTCGGGCGAGAGGGAGAAGTCCGCCGCGCCGCTCTCGAGCGCGCTGCGCGGCATGCCGTCGAATTTCGCGGTGTCGGGATCCTGGACGAAGGTGATGCCGCCAGAAGCCTTGATCGCGGCGAGGCCGATGGTTCCGTCCGTTCCCGTTCCCGACATGATGACGCCGATCGCCTGGGCGCCGCGGTCCCGCGCCAGCGAGGTAAAGAAGGAATCGATCGGCAGATGGACCCGGTCCATTCCGGCGGCAGGCGTAAGCACATGCAGCGAGCCGTTGAGCAGCGAGAGAGTGGCGTTGGGCGGCGACACGTAGACGAAGTTGCGTTTGACCAGCGCCCCGTCCTCGGCGGTGACGACCTGGAGTGTGCTCGCCCGGCCCAGCAACTCGGTGAGCATGCTCTTCTGCGTGGGGGCCATGTGCTGCACGACGACGAAGGCCGCACCCTCGATGGTCGCGCGCTTGAGCAGGGCGCTGATCGCCTCCAGCCCGCCGGCTGAAGCGCCGATCCCGACGATGAAGAACTGATTCGCCGCCGGACCTCCGGCGGGTTCCTTGGAGTCGGGCGGGTCGGGCGAAACGAATGGCATGGAACAATTTACCACCTTCAACGAGTGTGATGGCCAGCAGCCGAAGCGCCGCCTGGTCACTTGGTGACGGGGCGGACACTTCCCAGCTTCGGCGAAAGGGGGCGCGCGAGGTGCCCTCGGTGACGCCTTTGTTGGCCGACATCAAGAACCCAGAGCTTTTCCGAGGTCTCGGACGGAAAAGCAGGCCCCAGGCTCAGGCTAAAAAAGAGGCGGACCAGCTCGCCGCTGATCCGCCCAACGCTTTTCCCTGAGGCCTGGCGCCTGAGGCCCGAGGCCTGAATCTGAAACCTGAATCCCGAAGCCTAGCTTTTCCCCGCCGCCCTGATCCTCAGAAACGTCAGCCCGGCGATGGCCAGCACGCTGCCGCCGCCGACGAACCAGGGCAGCGTGCCGGAGGATTCTTTCTCGGTGGAAGGCGGCAGCTCGGCCAGCGTGGCCGGCTTGACCGGCGAAGCGCCGATGGCCTTGTCCATCATGGCCAACGTCGCGTCCAACTCGGCCATGGTCCGCTGGTAGCCCAGCCGCTGGTCCGAGCGCGAGCCGAAGCGCTTCATCATCTTGGCCAGCTCCTCGAGCACCAGCTTCTTGCGCTTGAGGCCTTCGACGTTGACGCCGTCCTTGAAGTACTCGGGGAAGCGCAGGGAGAGCGTCTCCAGGACCTTCTTCTCGCTGGAGACGAGCGCGCGCACCTCCTCGATGGGCTGCTCGATGCGGCGGCCTTCCACCTCGACCGAGAACGACACCGACTCCGCCTGCGTCAGCGAGAAGAGGTCGTTGTAAAGCTCCTCCGAGAGCCCGGAGAGGCCCTCGAGCTGCTTCTTCAGCTTCTCCTGCTCGCCGATCTGGGTGGTGAGCAGCTCGTCCTTCTGCGCCAGCTGCGCCTGGGCGGCGCGGACCTTGCGGCTCATCGAGGTCAGCTGCTCCTGGTAGGTGCCCAGCACCATCTCCTGGGCGAGGCCGATCGACTCCTTCAGCGCCGTCGAGTCCGACGCCAGCTGCTTGTCGAGGCTGTCGCACTCGATCAGGCCCTCGCGCAGGTCGAGCAGCATCATGCGGGTCAGGTCCATGGCGCGGTAGAGGTCGGCCAATTCAGAAACCCTGGAGGGCAGCTTGGCGCGCTGGTAGTTCAGCTCGGCGATGGCGCTGCGCTCCTTCTTGACGGCCTCGCGGGCGTCGGCGATGGCCCGCTGCAAATCGGGGCTGACGGCGCAGGGATCGGCGTTGTCCTGGTCGAGCGCCTCGGCCTGCCCGGGCAGCGTGCGCAAGAGGCCGCGGGCGTCGCTCCAGAAGGTGCAGCGATCGACGCTGCGGCCCACCAGGAGCTGCCTGAGGATCTTCGCCGACCGGCGCGGCTCGGCCTCGGCGGACTCCTTCGCCGTTCCGAAGAGCTCGCGCTGCTTCTCGTTGGGCTGGCAGGAGGTGAAGCAGCCCTGCAGCTTGTCCATCTTGTTGGTGACCACGCCCGAGAGCTGGGCCGAGCGCGCGTGATCGCGCATCTGCAAGAGCTTGTCGCCGGCCGCCTTGTACTTGAGGTACGCGGCCTCGCAGCCGTCCGACTTCTCCAATTGCGCGGCGACCTTGACCAGTTGCTCGACTTCGTTGTTGGCGATGCCGGGCGGCGGCGGCTTCGAGCCGGGGATGACCACGTTCGCGGCCTGCGCGGAGGCGGCGCAGAGCACCAGGGCAGAGAGGCTAAGGGCAGTTCTTGTCATTGACGTCTCCGTCTGCAGTCAGGAAGGCCTGCGCGGGCGTGACGCCTCTCTGCCACTTGAGCAGCGCGCAGTTGCCGCTGGTCTCGAGCGTGGCGCCAAGAAATCCCTGGGCGCCGGGCTCGAGCTTGAGCGGCTTGTAGTGCATCTCGTCCTTGCCGCCCGGCCACAGCATCCAGGTGCGGCGAAAGCCATCTCCGACGAGGAGGTAGGTGCCGTGGACCTTGAGGATCTGGATCCGGTCCGTCCTGGGCTCCTCCTTCTTGATGGGGCCGAGGTCGAAGCTCTCGCCGGTGGACTTCAGGCTGGCGTAGCCGGTGGCAGCCAGCTTCAGCTCCTCGGGCACGAGGAAACTCTGGTTGGCGACCATGGTCGGCGCACAGGCGGCGAGAGCGAGAGCGAGGGTTGCGATGCGGAACATTGGCGGGCCTCCTCGAAGACGAAGCACGAGGTAGCACGGCCGTCTTTCCGGTTTGCATCGGTCACTTGCCGCGCGGGATAAGTGACCGATGCGCGCTGCCGGGCTCTGCCTCTTTCTCTCGGGATGCTGCGCGTTTTCGGGGCCGACCTGGCAGGGCCCGCCCTCCGACCACTTCGACGGAGCGCGCGTCTTCCCGCCGCGGCGCGAGGAGCGGGGCCTCTCGGACCTCCTCCGCTGGCAGCGCGAGAGCGTCCGGCCGGCCTGGCACGAGGTCCTGGCCGAGCCCGGCCCGTCCCCGCCGCGCCGCCTCCCTCCCGACGCGCTGCGGGTGACCTTCGTCAACCACGCGACCGTCCTCTTGCAAGTGGACGGCATGAACATCCTCACCGACCCGATCTGGTCGAAGCGTTGCAGCCCGCTCGAGGCCATCGGGCCCGCGCGGGTGCGGCCGCCGGGGATCCGCTTCGAAGACCTTCCGCCCATCGACGCCGTGCTGCTTTCGCACGACCACTACGACCACATGGACGTGCCGACGCTGCGCCGCCTCGAGCGGACCTTCCCGCAGGCGCGCATCTACGCGGGGCTGGGCAACGCCGCCTTCCTGCGCTCGCGACATCTGCACCACGTCTACGATCTGGACTGGTGGCAGGAGGTCCGCCTCGGCCGCGCCACCATCGTCGGCGTCCCGGCGCAGCACTTCTCGGGGCGCGGGCTCTGCGACCGCGACGGCACGCTCTTCCTCGGCTTCGTGGTGCGCGGGCCGGCCGGGTCGGTCTACTTCGCCGGCGACACCGGCTACGCGCAGCACTTCGCCGAGATCCGCCGGCGGCTGGGCCCGCTGCGCCTCGCCGTGCTGCCCATCGGCGCATACAAGCCGGAGTGGTTCATGGGGCCGGTGCACCTCTCGCCGCTCCAGGCGCTGCAGGCGCAGCAGGATCTCGGCGCGCCGCTGGCGATGGGCATCCACTTCGGGACCTTCCAGCTGGCGGACGAGGGGCAGGAGGAGGCGCAGCAGATCCGCAGCGACCGCTTCTGGGTGCTCGACTTCGGGGAGGGGCGGGACGTGCCTTGAGTGTGCATCTTCTGCCGGTGCTCTCGGCCTTGATCCTCGCCTTGCCGTTGGTCACCCAGCTCGACGTCGCCGTCGAGGGACCCGGCTGGACCTCGGCGAACGCCGTCCGCCGGCTGATGGCCACGCAGGAGGGCCGGGTGCTCGACGACAAGGAGCTGCAGCGCGACCTGGCGCGGCTGCGGACGCTGGCGGTCTTCTCCGACGTCGTGGCCCACGCCGACGGAGGGCACGTCAACGTCGAGGTCACCGACCGCTGGTCGCTCTTTCCGGTCATCGGCGTGCGGCGCGGCGGCGGGCACACCACCTCGCGGCTGGGCGTCACCGATCACGACGCCTTCGGGCAGCTGATCACCGCCTATGCCGAATTGACCAGCAACGCCGACCTTCCCTTCGTGGCCCGGCGCAGCTCCGACCGCATCGGCAACCTCATCTACCTCGAGGTGCCGCGGATCCTGGGCACGCAGGTGACGCCCTTTCTCTCGTGGACGCGCGACTTCCTCGACTTCGCCGCCTTCACCAACGCCGGCGCCGGCTACGTCTACGATCGCGCCCGCTACGCCATCCGCGGCGAGCTGCGCTACGAGCTGACCGCGCTGGTGGTGGTGCTGATCGGGGCCGAAGGGCGGCTCGACCGCTACCGCACCAGCGACGTCACCCCCGCGCCCGGCACGCCGCCCGCCGCCTCCGACGCGCGCTCGCTGGTGGCCGGCGCGCAGTTCGGCTACGTCGAGGACTTCGTCTCGCAGCAGCGCGGCACCGAGCTGCGCATCACCGGCGAGGCGGCGGACTCGGGCCCGCTCTCGGCCACGCTGCAGGCGCGCGGATATTTCGTGCCCTCCGAGCGGCACAACCTCTGCCTCCAGCTCCAGGTCCAGGCCACCACGGCGCAGTCGGAGTCGTTCCTCTTCCGCGCCGGCGGCCTGCGCGAGATCCGCGGCTTCATCGACGCCTACTTCGCCGGCGCCTTCCTGGCCCGCGCCAACGCCGAGTGGCGCATCGACGTCATCCGCGGAAAGTTGGGCGTTCCTTTCATCGGCCAGCTGGCGCTCTTCGCCGACGGCGGCTACGTGGCGGGACGGCGCGGCGCCGTGGCCGGGCTCGACTACGAGGGGCCCATTGTCAGCGCCGGAGCAGGAGTGCGCGGCATCCCGGTGCCCTTCGCCAAGGCGGTGGGGCGCATCGACGCGGCCTTCGGCCTCCAGCCGCGGCGGACCTTCGACCTCTCCTTCAGCGGCCAGCAGTTTTTCTGACGGGCATGTCGCTGGGGATGCGCTCCTTCGAGATGGCGACGTCGTCGAGGAAGTGCTGCGCCTCCTCCCTGGCCAGCTGCGGGTCCTGCACCACCAGCGCGCCGTCGTCCATCCGGTTGAGCGAGAGCGGGTCCAGGTTGCAGGAGCCCACCATGACGAGGTTGTCGTCGACGATCATGGTCTTGCCGTGCATCATCGCCGGCTCGTACTCGTAGGCGCGCACGCCGTCGCGGGCCAGCTGATCCATCCGCGCCCTTTGCAGCAGCAGGTACGGCTTGGTGTCGGTGTGATCGCCCGCGGCCAGCACCCGGACATCGACGCCTTCGTGCGCCTTGCGGGTGAGCAGCGCCATGATCGGCGTCGAGGGCACGAAGTAGGCGTTGGAGATCCAGACGCGTTTCTTCGCCGAGGCGATGAGGAGCTGGGTCAGCCGGTCGTTGCGGGTGGCGATCGAGCTCTCGGTGCTGCTGATGAAGGCGGCGCGGGAGGGGCCCTTGTCGTCGGGCTTGGGGAAGGCGTCGGCGGGCAGCAGCGAGCCGGTGGCCTCCTGCCAGTTCTCGGAGAAGGCCTGCTGCATGTCGAGGACGGCCGGGCCGCGCACGCGCAGGTTGGAGTCCCGCCATTCGGGCGGGTCGTCCTTGCGGCCCTCGCCGTCCCACTTGTCGTCAATGCCGAATCCACCCACCAGACCCACGCGCCCGTCGAGGATGATCATCTTGCGGTGGTCGCGGGCGAGGTCGTCCTGTCCGGGGATGGGCCGGAAGATGTGCGTCTCGCAGCCGATGCCGTTGAGCCGCTGCTCGAGGTCGCCGAAGCCGAAGCTGCCCAGCGCGTCCACCAGGATCTTGCAGCGCAAGCCGACGCTGGTGCGGGCGGCGATGGCGTCGATGATGCGGTTCGAGACCTTTCCCTTGGTCCAGATGAAGGTGACGATGTGGATGCTCTTCTGCGCCTTGCCGATCTCCTCGACCGCGGCGTCGAAGATCTGGCCGTTGTCGACGATGTCGAGCTGGTTGCCCGGCTTGAGCGAGACGTTGACCGTCTGGAAGAGGGCGTTGTCGAAGTCGGTGACCTCGACGGTGGGCGCGTCCAGCCGGAACTCGGCGTTGGGGCTGCGACCCAGGCAGGCGAGCAGCGAAGCGCATGTCAGGAGGGCGAGCAGCCGTGGCACCATGTAGAGGTGCGCACGTCGAGGTCAGGCAGCAAGTTCCCCAAGGCAATGCGCCGCTTTCTGAACGCACTGGTCCTGCCCAGCCTGATCGCCGCCTGCGCCGGGCCGCGCCGCGAGCCTGCCGTCCGCGGCCTGCCCAGGGACGACCCCGGCTCCACCCTGAGCGTCGTCTGGGTGGGCCACGCCACCGTGCTCATCCGGCTCGGCCACCGCTTCATCCTCACCGACCCCAACCTGGGCGGCTCGATGCTGGTGGTTCCGCGGGTGACCCCGGCCTCGCTGACGCCCGACCAGCTCCCGCCGCTGCAGCTGGTGCTGCTCAGCCACCTGCACATCGATCACTTCGACCGCGGGACCATGGCGCGCCTGCCGCGCGGCACCGAGGTGGTCTTCCCGCCCGGCGGCAACGGGTACATGGGCCTCATCCGCCAGACGCGCAAGGAGACCTCGACCTTCTACCAACCCATCACCCGCGGCGGCATCACGGTGACGCCGGTGCCGGTGATGCACGCGGGCGGGCGCTACTTCGTGGACGCGCTCTGGAACAAGGGCTTCTCGGGCTACATCATCGACGGCTTCGGCAAGCGCATCTTCTTCGCCGGCGACACCGGCTACGACAAGAAGGCGTTCCTCGAGATCGCCCGGCGCTTTCCGGGCATCGACCTCGCGCTCATTCCCATCGCGCCAGCCAAGGGCGGCAACGTCAATCACGCCGACCCGCAGGAGGCGGTGCAGATCTTCCGGGACGTCGGGGCGAAGTACATGATCCCGATCCACTTCGAGGCCTACCACTCGACGGCGGTGCCGCTCGACGAGCCGCGCCGGCAGCTCACCGAGGCGGTGGCGAAGGGCGGGCTGGAGGGCAGGGTGTTTGCGCTGTATACTGGGGAGCGCTGGCTGATGCCCGACGATGGCGCACAGCCCTGGGTGACGCGCGAGAAGTAAATGGACCCGCCGCTTCCTTTTCCGCAGAGCCTCTGCCACCGCTGCGCAGCGCCGCCGCGCTACGTCCGCAGCCCGACCGCGGTCTTCATCCTCTGTCCGCTCTTGCCGATCAAATATCCGCCGCAGCCGGTGGTGCAGTGCGCACTCTTCCGTCCGAAGCAGGCTCTATAGCCAGGTCTCGACCAGCGCCGGATCGTCCTCTTGGGCGCGGGGCACGCGGATGAGGCCGCGGCGGGCCAGCACCGAGCGTGCCTCGAGGACGCTCTGGAACAGCTGCGTGTCCTCGGGAGAGAGCCCGTCGTCGGCGACCAACACCTTACGAACCGCGCAGTGCCGCGGGTGATCGGCGGGGCGGTCGTAGATGGTCCAGAGCTCCATTGAATCTAAAGTAAGGCCTCCCGCGAGAACCGCCAGTTTCCGGCTTCAGGCCTCAGGCCTCAGGCTTCAGGGAGCGAGGGCAATCCGGACGGGGCGGTAGTGGGTCAGTTTGATTTTCCGGGGTAACGCGAGCCGCTGGACACGTCGCGCGACGCCTGCTACTCAAGCATCATGCCTAAGCGCTCAAGCAGCAAGGGACGCAAGGACGATCTGAACATCCTCGCCCGCTCCATCGTGGCGCAAGCGACAGGCGAGGAGCCGCCAGACACAGGTAAGAATCCGGCAGCGGTCGCGCTCGGCAAGCTGGGAGGGAAGAAAGGCGGGAAGGCCCGCGCGGCGAAGCTGACGCCAGAGCAGCGGGCAGATATCGCGCGCCTTGCCGCTTCGGCGCGCTGGAAGAAATCGAAACCGCTAGGCGGCGTCCTCTGAGTCGGGCGCGAACTTACGCTCGGCCACGTCCTCGGCGAAGTCGAGCGGAACGACGATCGGCTCCTCCTGCGGGTGCCTGCTGTTGAAGTGATCGCAATCGAACGTCAGTTGCACGCAGTCGCCCACGACCTGCTCTCGGCGCTTCATGAACGACTTCTGCATGAAGTCGCGCGATTGGTTATCGATATCGCCCCACAGCGTGCGCTGTTTGCCTCTCTCGGAGACAGTAACCGCGTGATTCACGCGATAAGGGCGCCCCGTCTGGCCGTCGTGGCGTATCTCATCGCGGAGCGCCTTGGCCATCTCATCTGCGAGTCTGGTGCGAGGATTGACCGGGGTCGGCTCCTCCAGGTAGCGACGCGCGATCGCCCAGTCGACCACATCGGCCGTGCTAAGTGCGTCCTCGCCCCGCTCCTCCCTGTATTGCTTGCAGAGGCGCTGATAATCGTGGTTAGGTATCCGGCTCGCTCAGGTAGGCCCTACGGGTAGTGTCAGAGGGGGGCGGTAGGTTGCTGCGCAGGGGCATGGTGCCCGGCGGAGCGAGCGATGAGCGGGATTGGCGATCTACCTTCGACGCAGTTGGAGTTCG